>JAKQNL010000180.1 GCA_029565815.1 Spirochaetota bacterium
TCTTGCGCATAGTTGCGGATATGTGTAAGTCGGCGGGAAACAAAACAAAGCGAGGGTCCGGGGACCACCACAGTATGGGGTCGTTGTGGTTAAACCAGGGGAACAGGCCCTGCCTGTATGCGGACAAGAGCATGCCCGGGCTTAAGTTGCCGCCGGCACACACGATGCCCCGGCTGTCGGCCTGCTCGGGCTTTGGAAACTGAAAGCTATCCTGTGGCCCAAGCCAGGGGAAACGAGGATCGGAGCGTTTGCTTCGGGCTTTCACGGGCGGATCTTACCGCCGCTGCGCCGTTTTGTATTTTGATTAACGCTAGGTTGCGCAAGCTGGCCAAGCATGGTGCCTATGCGCCCGCCTGCCGCTTCGAATGGACCGAATGCTTTAAGCACTATCGGTGTTAACAAAAGCCCGCAGATAAGACCGCCAAGCACGTCCACAGCCCAGTGCGCGTATATATACACGGTAGCCATGGCTATGAGGGCGCTGAGCGGAACATACAGGTACAACAGCCGCTTATCGATACGGGCTGCCAGTATGGTGAACAGCGTTGCCTCGGACACGTGGGAGGAAGGGAAGGCTGCGCCGGACAGGGTGGCTTGGTCAAACAGGTGCTGGAAAAATGGAACGAACAGGCCGCCCTCAAACTGCGAGTACCACACGGAGCGCAGCTGAGGCAGCCAGTACTTTGGCCCTTGCACGCGGAATAGCACGTAAAACACGTCAAAGAAACCTGAGAACAGGGCAAAGGCGAACACAAAGCGTTCTGCTTCCTGTTTTTTTCCTGTGAACCACGGTATCCAGGGTGTAATAGCCAGCATTGCATAATAGAAGAAATAGGAACCAAACATTAGCTCGTTGAGCCATACGCTGCTGTAGAATGACGGTCCAAACACAACAGCAGGCTGAAAGCCGAACAAAGCCTGATCCAGGTTCATAAACACCTGGTCGTGACTTTGGCCGTGGAAGACCAGGCTAGACAGGATAATGGCTTCGGTGAAGAAAAACGCGGTTGCGGCCTGCGGGTAGAAGGTTCGAAGAAAGCGGAAAAATGGAGCAGCCTTATTACGATCCACCAGCGGGGCTAAGAGGGCAAGCATGCCTATGCCCATCGCTATCATAAAGCTTATATAACCACGGGGCAGTATGCGGCCAAGCACGCTAACGCTACCGGATTGCGGAAACGCTGCACTCAATACAGCAAAAAACGCGGCTTCCGCGAATACGACCACGTCCCAGGAGCGCAGGTCGTAACGCGGATGCCGTATCGATAGATCCGTAGTATCCATGAGCTTAGCCTACAGTTTGGGCGACTTTAAGGACAATCTCGCCGTCCACTACATCCGCGATAGCCTGCCCGCCGTCTTTAAGCTGGCCGAACAGCACTTGGTCCACAAACCACGACTTGATTTTGTCTTCCACCACCCGGCCTACGTTGCGCGCGCCAAACTCGTTGGAATAGCCAAGCTCGGCCAGCTTTTTCACGCAGGCATCGGTAGTTTGCAGCTCTACGTGTTTTTCCGTAAGCTGGGAACGGAAATCGTCCAAAGCCTTTACCACGATGCGTTCGATGACGTCTTCCGGCAGCCTGCCAAAGCGCACCACAGCATCCAGGCGGTTGCGGAACTCCGGCGTAAATGCTTTCTGTACGGCGTCATCCACGGCAGCCTCCGTAAACGCCCGCTCGCCGAAGCCTATCATGGCTTTGCCTATGTCCCGGGCCCCCGCGTTACTGGTCATGATGAGAATGACGTTGCGGAAGTCCGCCTTGCGTCCCTGGTTGTCGGTAAGGGTTGCGTAATCCATGATGGACAGGAGTATGTTGTATACATCCGGGTGGGCTTTTTCTATCTCGTCCAGCAACAGGACGGCGTGTGGCGTCTTACGGATGGCGTCGGTGAGGAGGCCGCCTTCCTCGTAGCCGACGTAGCCGGGGGGCGAGCCTATGAGCCGGCTAACGGTATGTTTTTCCTGGTACTCGCTCATGTCGAAGCGATGGAGG
>JAKQNL010000191.1 GCA_029565815.1 Spirochaetota bacterium
TATGACGCCGACTACCATGTCCATCGGGGTGGCCGTACCGGCGCGCAGTACCAGTTGGCCGTAATTGGCCACGATGTACATGGGTATAGCAGCACCTAGTATGGCAAGCCCAAGGTCTAGTGGATGCAGTTTTCCCGCGACCAGGATTTACTGGCCGGGTACAGAAGATATGCAAGCGACAGGCCGAACGCCAAATGGA
The DNA here is from genome assembly GCA_029565815.1 of Spirochaetota bacterium. Lineage (GTDB taxonomy): Bacteria > Spirochaetota > Spirochaetia > Treponematales > UBA12059 > JAKLIU01. The sequence continues at coordinate 200 of JAKQNL010000191.1, forward strand.
TGGAGCGTTGGATCATCGCATCGAGCACACCAAACACGGCCGTGTACAGTTGGAAACACGAAAACGTGATGGCTATGGCTGCAACAATCTTAGCCATAAGGCCCGTATAGTTTCGGTAGTCCGATTCCTTGTCAAACTTTTTAAGGATATCCCGCCCGTCCGGCTGGGTATCGGCCTGGGTTCCTTGCGAAGTGTGTGCGCCTTTTACGGTGTCGGTAGCCACGGTGCCTCCTTGCTTGGTTCCGCGCATGGACGCACGCGCGGAGCTGCTGTAAGAACGAGCAAGCCCGCGGGCTTTGCCCATCGGGTAAGCGCTTTTTTGGTCCCGTTCTTTAGTGTGATTACATGCCCCGGTACCGGGGAAACACGGAGCTGTATAGACGCGAAGGCCCGATTAGGCCTGGTTACAAAACGGCCGCCTTCCACGGAAAACCCGTCCTCATCGCCGTAGGGCATGCCGGTGGACAGCTGATCAAACCACACTTCAGTAAGCACCAGCATGCCGCATTCGCTCACGGAAAATACTTCGTCCACCGGCGATAGGTTTATGGAATGCACATAGCCGATGGTAAAACCTTGTGCCGCAGGCATGGTCGCACACAAAGTGCCATCCGAGCCGTACAGCCTGAGCGCCGGAGTCTGGGTCCTGTACAAAAAAACCACAGCGCAAGCCAGAAAGCACCAGGCAAACACAAGGGCCCGTGGACGAAACGGGACTCCGTGTGCGCGGAGCCCCGTTGTGGTGGCCGGTCTATGCTGCGTTAGTCGCGGGCCTTTGCGTAGTATTTTTCGGCTCCCGGGTGCATGGGTAGGGACATGCCGTCCTGGGCCGTGGCCACGGTAACCATAGCGCCGGCTTTGTGCGCGGCGCTAAGGCGGTCGTTGTTGGCAAAAAGTATTTCGAGCATTTTTTCTATGGTTGCCCCATCCAGCTTGGTGGACACTGCGAGCATCGCTTTAACGGCGACGGTCGGGGTATCGCTGCTTACGCCCTTGTAGGTGCCCGCGGGGATGGTGGTGCGGGTGTAGAACGGATACTGCGCTATGAGCTTTGCGGCCATGGCTTCGCCCACCGGCACCACGCGTATGTCCTTGGTAGCCGCAATGTCCTGCACGGCAGCGGTCGGGTGGCCGGCCGTCAGGAAGGCGGCGTCGATGTTGCCGTCTTTGAGGTTGCTGGCCGCTTCGTTAAAGGATAGATACTGTACTTGGACATCCGCATAGGTAATGCCGGCTGCTGCCATGATCTGCCTGGCGTTAGCTTCGACGCCGGAACCGGCTGCGCCTACCGCAACCTTTTTGCCTTTAAGGTCGGATACAGCATTGATGCCGGAATTGGCCAGGACTATGAGCTGGCAGGTTTCCGGATACAGGG
>JAKQNL010000196.1 GCA_029565815.1 Spirochaetota bacterium
GCAAAAATCCACTGGAAGCGAAACGCCGCATCGGCTACGTAAGCGACAACCCGGAAATTTTCGCAAAGCTCAAGGCCAGTGAGTACCTGAACTTTGTAGCCGATGTGTACGGCGTAGGAACCGCCGATCGCCGCGATCGCATCGACCGATACGCAAGCCTGTTCGGCATCAAGGATGTGCTTGCTTCCAGCATAGGTAGCTTTTCCCACGGCATGAAGCAAAAGCTTGTGGTAACGGCAAGCCTCCTTCACGATCCGGACAACTGGATACTGGACGAGCCCATGGTCGGCCTGGATCCAAAATCCGCCTTTGCCCTTAAGGAACTGATGCGCGAACGGGCACAGGCCGGAAAGCTCGTGTTCTTTTCCACCCACGTCATGGAGGTGGCCGAGCACTTGTGCGACCGGCTTGCCATCATCAACAAGGGCGCCATCATATTTACAGGAACCCTGGCTGAGCTCAAGGCGCGCGAGGGCGCGGATGGATCGCTTGAGAAGCTCTTCCTGGAGCTGGTAGACGACAAGGAGGCCAGTTCATGAAAGTGTTCCTAAGCCTCCTAAGCCTGTACCTGCGCGGCTTTTACAACCTGCCGGGGAAAAAGGCCGCAGGAACAAAACCGAGCTTTAAGGACAAGTTAAAAACCGTCGGCATAGCCATCCTCGCGGTCTTCTTGCTTGTGGACTTTGCCGTCATATTCATATTTATTAACATAGGTTTGTACGACGCCCTGGCTCCTGCCGGCCTTCAGGGCATCGTGCTCCTCAACATTGCCATTCTGGCTTCGGCGCTAACGCTTGTAATCGGCTTTCTTACTGCGCTGTCCACCTACTTTATGTCGGACATGGAGCTGTTCCTTTTATCCATGCCCATACAGCCCCGGGCGCTTTTTGGCGCTAAATTCAGCGCTCTGTATTTGAGCGAAGCAGCGCTGTCCCTATTCTTCATGGTTACGACCATGGTCATATTCGGTATCAGAGAATCGCCGCCCTTCATGTTCTATGTGTGGGGAACGCTGGCCGCCTTGCTCTTACCCATGGTGCCCCTGGCTCTATCCTACCTGGTGCTCATACCACTCCTTAAAGGCCTGCGCTTCCTACGCAACAAACAGGTGATGTTCCTTATCAGCGGACTAATGGGCATGGCCTTGGGCGTCGGCTTTAACCTGTATTACCAGGGCATGATGAGCCATCTATCCGACCCTGCATGGATTTCGGAAAACCTGGGCGGGCCAAACTCGCTGGTAGTCCGCCTTGGGCAGGCATATCCGCCGGCCATGTTCATGGTACAAGCCATGACCGAACCAGTCTCCCTGAACGCCATCCTTTCCATGCTCGCGATGGCCGCCTTGTGCGTCGCTGGCCCCATCCTGCTCATAAGCCTGTGCTCCGGCGTGTACGCAAAAAGCCTGCTAGGATTCAGCGAATCCCATGTCAAAAAGCTCAGCAAAAAAGACGCGCAGCATTTTTTAAACACCCGCATCAAGGCCGGTTCCACCATGCTGTCCCTTATCAAGCGCGAGGTGCGCGGCATGAACCGCGAGCCAGTGTACCTCCTCAACGGGCCAATGATCATACTCATCATGCCGCTTATCATGGGCATCATGTTGTTCGCGCAAAAAGACGCGTTTCTCAACGACCCGGACTTCGCTCCCATTCTGGCCATGTTTGCCCAAGGCAAAGGCGTCATCGTAGCTGCCCTTGCAGGCGTGTTTTTAGGATCCAGCACCAGCATCACCTGCACCGCGTTATCCAGGGACGCAAAGGCTTTGTACTTCATCAAAAGCCTGCCGATTAGCGCATGGTCGTACATGGCCGCCAAACTGGTGCACGGCCTTTTGTTTGCCCTCATAGGCGCGCTGGTCGGGCCCGTGCTCATAGGTATGGTTTTAAAACTGAGCACCCTGCGGATAGCCGGCGCGGTGTTCATCGCCCTGTCCATGTCGGCTTTACTTAACCTGTTGGGCCTGTGGCTGGACACGGCAAACCCGCGCCTGTCATGGGACAACCCGGTAGCCGCCATGAAGCAGAACCCGAACTCGATGATAGCCGTGCTTGCGGACATGGTCATAGTCGGCCTGGTAGGCTTTCTTGCATTCAAAACCGGCATGAGCGACACCCAAGCCGTCCTGTACCTGGGACTGCTTCCGCTCGTCGTTTTTGCTCTGCTCCTCTTGCCTTACCCGCGCTACGCCGCACAACGGCTTGCATCCATAGACGCGTAGACAATACGTGTTACGGCCCCTGTGGCGAGGGGCCGTTTTTGTCTATACTCCGTACTATGCCTTTTTTACCGACCACCAAAGCCGAGCTACAAGCCCGCGCACTAGCACAACCGGATTTCATTTTCGTAAGCGGCGACGCATACGTTGACCACCCAAGTTTCGGCGCGGCCATCATGACTAGGCTTTTGGAAAGCAAAGGCTACAGCGTCGCCGTGCTGGCCCGGCCGGACCCTTCGGACGTGGAAACCTTCCGCTGTCTTGGCAAACCCCGGCTTGCGTTTCTGGTCACTTCGGGGGCCATAGACTCCATGGTGATGAACTACACCGCAAACCGCAGGCTGCGCTCCGATGACGACTATGCCCCAGGCGGAGACCCCTGCCTGTGCCGCGGACCGGACGGCTCGATACATCCATACATGCAAAACGGCGCACAGGCCCGCGCAAGGCCAGACAGAGCACTGATCGCGTACTGCGGAAAATGCCGGGAAGCCTTTAAGGGCGTAACCATCATAGCAGGCGGATTGGAAGCGTCGCTACGCCGCTTGTCCCACTACGACTACGTTTCGGATACGGTTAGAAAACCCATCATCCTGGATGCAAAGGCAGATCTTGTAATCTACGGTATGGGCGAGCGGCAAATACTGGAAGCGGCCAAACGGCTTTCTGCCCAGCCGGATCACCCAAAGCCATCCCAGCTCCTACGCGGCATAGCCGGAACCGTGTGGCGAACTGGCAAAGCCGACGATGTCCCACAAGGTACACAGTTCCTGCCGCCGCATGAAGAAGCCGCCGCGGACAAGGCTAGCTTTGCCCGGTCCTTTGCCATGCAGTACCGAGCCACCGACCCAGGCGCCGCCGTAATGCTGGCAGAACAAGCGGCCGGCCAGTTTGTCGTGCAGGAGGCTCCGGAAAAAGCCATAAGCCAGGCCGAGATGGACGAGGTATACGCCCTGCCCTTTATGCGCCTTGCCCATCCTGCATACAAAGCCTACGGAGGCGTTCCTGCCCTTAGCGAGGTTAAATTTTCTATAACATCCAGCCGCGGCTGTTACGGAGCTTGTGCGTTCTGCGCCCTGGCTTTTCACCAGGGGCGCGTGGTAAGCGGCCGCTCCAGGCAATCCATAGTCGCCGAAGGCACAGCCCTTGCGCAGGATGCGGCCTTCAAGGGCTACATACACGACGTGGGCGGACCCACGGCCAACTTCCGCGGGCCTGCATGCGAGCGCCAGGACAAGGGTTCGTGCTGCGTGGACCGCCGATGCCTGGCTCCATCGCCCTGCCCGTCGCTACGGGTAGACCACCGCGAGTACCTTGGCATACTGCGGGCATTGCGGGCCATACCCGGCGTGGCAAAAGTGTTCATACGCTCCGGCCTGCGCTTCGACTACATCATGGCCGACAAAGACGACAGCTTCCTTCGCGAACTGGCCGAACACCACGTATCCGGCCAGCTCAAAGTAGCCCCGGAGCATGTATCCGAGCGCGTGCTATCGATTATGGGCAAAGCGCCCCACCGCGTGTACGACGCATTCGCGCGGCGCTGGGCGGATATCAACAACAAGCTTGGCCTTAAGCAGTACCTGGTGCCGTACTTCATCGCGTCCCACCCAGGCGCCACCCTGGACGATGCCATAGAGCTGGCTTGCTACCTGCGGGATGCCGGCTTTGTCCCCGACCAGGTGCAGGATTTTTACCCGACACCCGGAACCCTTGCCACAGCCATGTACCACAGCGGCCTGGATCCGCTTACCATGAACGAGGTCTATGTAGCCAAAGGCGCGCGCGAACGGTCCATGCAGCGTGCCCTTTTGCAGTACAACAAGCCGGAAAACCGGGCCTTGGTGATCGAAGCGCTGAGGACTGCCGGACGCACGGATTTGATTGGCTCCGGGCCTGAATGCCTGGCACGGTAAAAAATGTCTTGTGTTACGAAGCAAACACATTGAGTAACCTTGTATAGTTTCCGTATATTCTCTACAAGGCGACTATAAGCATACCGAGTTTTAGGAGTTTCCATGAGAGTAGCCGGAAAATATTTGTACCTGGTTATCGTAACAGTGCTCATACTGTCTTCGTGCGTAGGCTCGCCTGGCCAAGCGCCGCAAAGCGATCAGAGCACGCAAGGGGCGGCCCCAGCCGCAAGCAACAATTCGGGTAGCGCACCGCAAGCGTCAACGCTACCATCCACACTACCGGGCGGCACAGGCTATGCCCTAAGCGACCCCCTGCCCCTTGCGCCGGAACTAACCAAAGAGGTACTGCCCAACGGCCTTACCCTGTATGTGCGCGCAAACGGCAATCCAGGCGGCAGAGCCATCATGTACCTGGTGGTGGCCGGTGGCTCATCGGTGGAGCGGGACGACGAGCTTGGCTACGCCCACTTTGTGGAACACATGGCTTTTAACGGCACAAAAAGCTTTCCGGAAAACGAGCTGGTTACCTACATGCGTTCCATAGGCATGGCTTTCGGTGCCGAGGTAAACGCATACACAGCCCGCGAAGAAACCCTGTACTCCCTGGAAGTTCCAAGCCGTGACGCGCAAACGCTTGCTACCGGCTTAAAAATATTGCGCGAGTGGGCACAGGATATCAGCTTTGATCCGGTCGAGGTGGAAAAGGAAAAAGGCGTCATCCTGGAAGAACGCCGTGCCAGCCTTGGCCCCGACGGAGATGCGCTTGCACGGGAAATGCCCGTACTGCTTGCAGGATCCCGGCATGCGCTGCGCGATCCTATAGGCACCGAGGAATCCATACGCGGCGCAACTGCCGAAAGACTGCGCGCATTTTACCAGCGCAGTTACCGGCCGGAACACATGGCTGTCATCATCGTTGGCGACATAAACCCGGCCGCCATAGCAAGTGCGGTGGAAAGCGAATTTACCTTTACCAATGCCGACGGGATTCGACAGGAGCGCACACTGTTCCCCGTGCAGGCAAGCAAGGATATGGGTTTTACCGCCACCTTCAGGCCGGACTTCCGATCATCAATCGTACACTATGAAAAAATTGTCCCATACCAACCGGAAGTGGTCATAGGCGATTACATAGAGCTTTTGAAGATACGCATAGCCGCCGAGGCGATAAAAATTCGCCTAGCCGATCTTTCCAGAACGGGCGACAAGGCCTGGCGGGAAGCATATTTTGACGACGACTATTTTTTCGGGCTTACAAGATTGTACGCATTCAGCATAGCCACCCAGGAAGGCAAAGAAGCAAGCGGTTTTGCAGACCTGGCGGTGGAAGTTGAACGCTTGCGCCTGCACGGCCTTACGAACAGCGAATTTACCCGCACCGTGGAAGCCTGGCGCAAATGGTTAAGTACCCTTAACTACGAAGACCAAGACCTTAAAAGCCGCAGTTTTGCCGACGAATACACCCGCAACTTCATGTACGGCGAACCGGTTCCAGGCATCATCAACGAGCGCGTGTACATAAAGCGCACCCTGGACAGCATAAGCCTAGAAGACATGAACGCAGCATGCAGGCTTATCCTTGGGGCGGACGAAGGCTTTGTCGCCGTTAGGGCAAAAGCCGCGAGCCCTATCGACAGCATAAACGAATCAGCATTTGCAAAGATTCTGGCAGACGCGCGGGCTATGAAACCGGCCATGCTGGAAACCAGCGGTTCCGTTATGGGATTGTTCGATTCGATGCCGGAACCCGGAACCGTCAGCTTTGAAACCAAGCACCCGAACGGCATAACCCAGCTAACGTTGTCCAACGGCGCTACTGTCCTTCTTAAACCTACCTCCTACGACAACGACGCTATCACCTTCGCCGCATGGTCGCCCGGCGGCTACGCGTCCATGCCCGTTTCGCGCTATTACGCTGCATCGTTTGCAGACACCCTGCTTGCGGCAAGCGGCCTGGGAGCTTTGGACGCTGTGCGCCTGGAAGAGTTGACCGCGGGCAAAAGCGTCGGCGTTGGCTGGACCATTTCCGAAAGCGCAGAGTACCTGTATGGAAAAACCACCACGGCCGATCTGGAAACCTTCATGCGCATGGTGTACCTAAACGCAGCGGAACAAGGCCGCGATGCAGGATCGTTCTATGTCCAGCGCAAGCGTTTCATGGACCAGCTGGATAGCATGGCCGGCCAAAGCGATTATCTGTTCCAATCCAGATCCATGAGCCATCTATACGGAAACAACCCACGTTTAAAACCTATAACATCTGACGATATAGCCAGCCTGGAATTTGATCAGGTACGCGATCTGGTTCACGCCCAATTCGCCTGTGCTTCCGACTTTACCTACATTTTTGTTGGCGACTTTAACCTTGGCGTTGCACGAGATCTGGCAGCAAAATACATAGGCGCTATTCCTAGCGGCAGTCCAAGCAGCGTACAGTGGGTAGAAGCCCTTCGTCCGCGAAGCGGGCCAGCCGAGCGATTGGACATCGCGGTCGGAACGGAGGAACGCTCCAGCGTGCGCATGATATGGGCGGGCGAAAGCGAATGGAGCTGGCAGCGCGAAGAATCATTGGGCCTTTTGGCGATCGCGCTGAACAACCGGCTATTGGACGCACTGCGCGAAGACCTTGGGGGAACCTATGTGGTCAACGTGGAAAGCGCATTCCAAAAACTGCCGGTTCAGCAATTTTCGCTCACCGTCAGCTTCGACTGCGCCCCGGACCGTGCCGACGAACTCATCGCGAAGGTGCAGGAAGAAATTGCATCGTTCTTGAACGGAACCATGGATAGCCGCTATGCGGACCAGGCTCGCGTGTTGGCTCAAAGAAGCTACGACGGCCGCTTGCGGACCAACGACCTGTGGCTGAACGAAATGCTGCGCTCCGTAAGCCTTGGCCTGAACTTCGAGATACCCGCCCGAGCGAGGGAAACCATCCTGCTTGCAAGCTACGATAAGCTGCAAGCGCTGGCCACCGAGCTAATAAAGCCGGAACGCTTATTTGTATACGTCCTTAAACCTGCACGCATTCAATAACAAGTACAACGAAAGCGCGCGCGACAATAAATAAAAGTTCGCGCGCGACAATATAAACAGTCGCGCGCGCTACCAGGCGTTGGCTGCTTTCACTTGCCCTTTTGGTTCTCGCGGTTGGCAAGCACCACATAACCGGTGAGCTTGCCTTCCGCATCCCTAAATGCGGAAGCCTCAAGCGACAATGCTCCATGGGTGTTTTTTAGCGGAAGCGTGCGCGCCACCGGTTCGTCAGCGCTTTTGCGCGAGGCTGCTTCATCCAGAAAATCCGTTACAACTGCCGGCTCCTGGAAGAACATGTGCAGCGCAAGCCCGACTTTGCTCGTATCGCTAGATGGGAACACGTTTCGGGCAGCCTCGTTTGCGAACGTGATACGGCCATACGAATCGGTAAGAAACACCGCCCGGGGGAATTTGGACAACACGGTCTTGTACCAATCGTCCTGGTCTCGCTCGCGGAATTCCTTGCTGCGGCGCAAGGCTAGCTCGATGGTGGTTCGCAGGGTTTTTTCGTCAAAGGGTTTTACCAGGTAGCCGTACGCACGGGTACCCAGGGCGCGCTTGAGCGTATCGTCGTCGGAGTATGCGGAAAGGAATATGAACGGAACCTCGAACTCGCCTCCGACCATGTAGGCCGTTTCTATGCCGTCCTGAAAGCCTTTAAGCCGTATGTCCATCAAAATAAGGTCTGGCTTGTGGACCACAATGGCTTCGGGCACGTCTTCGCCGCGCTTTACCACCACCGGTATGCGGTAGCCCATGCGTTCCAGCGTTTCGCGCAATTCCAAACCAGCCAAAGCTTCGTCTTCGACAATAAGAATAACCGAATCGGCCATGCTGCCTCCCGTAAACATCAGAGAGGAGATTGTATACGGGAGGCAGCATGGCCGATTCGGTTATTCTTATTGTCGAAGACGAAGCTTTGGC
>JAKQNL010000198.1 GCA_029565815.1 Spirochaetota bacterium
AAGCCCGCAGCCTCATCAGCATGATATTCAGCATATCCGCGTCCTTCTACCTGTCGGCCTTCCTGTACGTCCTTCAGGACCGCGTGGTGATGGAAACACTGCTTTCCCAGAAAATAACTGTATACCCGCAAGATCTGCTTGAACGCAGACAGCATACCAAGAATATTATCATACCCATTTTTATGTCCGTCATGGCCATTGTGTTCACCTATTCGCTTGCCTTGGGTGCAAGCTACGAACAAACGGACGGGAACCTTGCGCCTGTCATTACCCGTTGGGTTCTGGTGGGCGGCGGCCTGTTCCAGACTATCGTCGCGGTGCTGGTTAGCCAATGGGCAAACAACACCGGGCGCCTGTACAAGCTTCTTCTGGAGCGCCTGTCGCACATAGCATCCGAGCAGAAGGATCTAACCGGCCGTGTATACCTTGCATCGGTGGATGAAATCTCATCCATGGTCGGCTACATCAATTCCTTCAGCGACATGATAAAACGTGACTTTACGGAAATAAAAGAGGTATACGGCAGGTTCGACGAACTACAGCGACGTTTGACCGAGCAGGTAGGTGCCGCTACCGGTTCGTCATCCATCATCGCCGAACAGGTACAGAGCCTTACCACGCTGATAGCACGGGAAAACTGCTCGGTTCACGATGCACGGGACACCGGCTCCTCGCTCGGTGCTAGTTTTTCGTCCCTCATCAACACGGTGCGCGCCCAGAACGAAGGCCTGCGTACAACGGCACGGAGCACGGAAAACGCAATGGCTACCGTACGGGATGCTAGTTCTCGGGCCCAGACCGTAAGCGCAAAAGTCGACGAGATGCAACTCCTGTTTGCCCAAGGCGGAGCGGATATACGCGCAACCAGGGATTCGGTGCGCGCGCTTGCGGAACTGTCCCGCAAGCTATCTGATATCAACATAGTAATATCAAAAATCGCAAGCCAGACTAATCTGCTTGCGATGAACGCGGCCATAGAAGCCGCCCATGCAGGCCAGGCCGGATCGGGCTTTGCCGTGGTAGCCGGAGAAATACGAAAACTGGCTGAAGACACCGCCCGGCAAACCAAAGAAAGCCAGTCCAGTCTCAGCGCCGTACTTGGCGAAGTAAAAAAAGCCCTTGAAATCTCAGAACGTACCACCGAAGCCTTCGATTCGATGGACAAAGCCTTTACCGAAGTTCGCGAGCACACCCAAGCTGTCGCATCGAGCATGCGGGGGCAAGACGAAGCCAACGATGCCATAGTCCAGGCCCTCCACGCTTCATCCGCATCAGTGCAGGAAACCGAAACCCTCACACAATCCCTGGACAAGCGCAGTGCTGACCTTTTAGGCTGCCTGGAAACGCTGCAAGCCGATCAGGCAAACACCGACTCAACCGCTGACTCCATGCGCTCAGCCAACGAAAGCCTAAAAACCGCCATGACGAGCCTCAGGGAACTGTCCGAGCAGAGCTCATCGCTTAACAACCGGCTTACCCAGCTTATATCCGGTTTTAAGGTTTAGAGCTGCTGCTCTAGTGTTACGAAGATTTGGGATACTGTAGATGCAAAGTCTTGCTTAGTGTGACGAAGCTTTGGGATACAGCTCTTCGATGTAATTTCCAGAGTTCTTGTTCTACTAGCAGTACAAAAACAAAACCACATACAGTTAAATAATTATCAAACAAGGAATTATTACTAAATCATCCCAAATCTTCGTAACACCCGAGGTACTCCCCAGTTTCGTGACTAGACAAAAAAAGGGGCTGCCCTTCTTGGGCAGCCCCACATACTGTCCGCGCACAGAGCGCGGAACTGCGCCTTACAAAAGGCGCACTTTGGTTCGGTTCGGGCTTACAGGCCCAACCGTATCAACACAAACCAAGCGGTTTTCGAAAACCGCAAGCACGGATGGCATGCTTTTATGCGTGCCACAAACAGAGCGGCGGAGCTTCCATGGCGGCCTCCCAGTCACTCACAGTCGGGCAAGGTTTCCGAAAATTCCATGCCCTGGTGCTAATCTATACTAAAGATACTGCATGGCATAAAAAAATCAAGGAGACTCTACAGAAAGTATCGCCTCATAAAGAATAATTTGACAAAGCTCACGGTGGCGATTATATTCTGTGTTTGTCTATTTCCTCCATTTTTTTGAAAAGCGTTGAAACTTCTGCGCCAGCTTGAGTATGGCGCATGTCTATTGAGAGAGGCTCCTTTTGAACAAACGGGATTTTCCACGAATACATTTTTATGATCAGGACTTCGTGGATATTTACGATAGGACCTGGGCATGGATTTCCGACTACTGGGCCACAGGCAGCGAAGCCAGCGGCATTGGTGGGGGCAAATTTTTTTATTATCCGCCGGAAAACCGGCTGGACCAGCTTGAGCAAATCTTTTCGTCCTTCTTTCTTGTCTATTCGAACCGTATATACGCAGCATCAAACGGCCTAGACGCCCTGTATTCCAAGCAGGAATCCGATGGAGCCATCCGGGACCGTTACGATATCGATACCGGCAAGGCGATACGGGACTCTTCCAACCCGGAGGGCCTCACTCTGCCCCTGTTTTCTTGGGCAGAGTACAACCTGTACCACAAGAGCGCGAACAAAAAGCGGGTAAAAGAAGTAATGCCGGTTTTGCAGCGCTATTACGCCTGGATAGAAAGCACGTTCAAGCAGCCTAACGGTTTATATAAAGTGCCGCTGTCCGCGACCGGCATGGCCAATTCGCCCAGGGAAAACGCCGTCTACTATGTGGACTTTAACGCTGCCATGGCGGTAAACGCCCTCTATATGTCCGCCCTTGGCGATATTCTCAACGATAAAGACATAAGCTTTCAGTACAAGCGCAACTATTTCTCGCTTAAAACCCGAATCAACGGGATGATGTGGAATGCAGATGACGGCTTCTACCACGATGTGGACGAGCAGGAACACCAGGTACAAATCAAAACTGTTGGTGGTTTCTGGCCTCTGTTGGCGGAAATCCCCAACGAAGAACGGGCCGAAGCCATCATCGCGCACCTGACCAACCCTGCCACCTTTGGTACGGAAAACCCGTTTCCAAGCCTGTCAGCAGACAGCGCCAACTACGACAAACGTGGCCTTGGCTACGCAGGCTCGGTATTGCCGCACTTTACCTACATGGTCATTAAGGGGCTGGAAAAATACAACCAGTGGGAGCTTGCCAGGGACTGCGCCATACGCCACCTGTACTTTATCCTGGATTCCGCACACTCCAATGGGGAGCATAAGCAGGTGCTGTGGGAGGCATATCAGCCTCAAAACGAAGGAAAAGCGGTGTGGCCACACAGACCGGAGTGGCCGCGCCCGCAGTATCTTGCCTTCGCAGGTCTAGCGACTGTAGCCCTTGTAATCGAAAATATCGTCGGACTATCGGTATCGCTGCCCCGAAAAACCGTTGACTGGATCATTCCAAACTTGGAAATCATGGGCATAGAGAACTTAAGCCTTAAGCGCAACATGGTAACCATCTTGTCCAATAAAAGCGGACGTGGCTGGGAAATACATATGGAAAGCGAAAAACTGTATTACTTTACCATCAACGTGCTCGGAAAGAAGAAAAAGACCCTGCCCATACCATCGGGCAAGTGTTCCATGCTGATAGACAAGATCTGAAATTTTATAAATTTGCTCATATTCTAGTGTTACGAAGCTTTGGG
>JAKQNL010000199.1 GCA_029565815.1 Spirochaetota bacterium
AGGCGTCCGTACCGGTGTACGCATCCGTACCGACAATCCAAGCGAAGTAGGCAGCGACCTGGTGTGCCAAGCCGCGGCTGCACGAGCCCGCAAAGCCTTGCCGTGCATCACGGTGGATTTTGGCTCAGTATTGAGTTTTGCCGCTATTGATGCAGAGGGCGATTTACTCGGCGCTGCCATGGTTCCCGGGCCTATGGAAGCTATGCGCTTGCTAAAAGACAGAGCGGCCCAGCTACCGGAAGTGCGGCTGGAGCTTCCGGATCGAGCTATTGGGAGGAATACCGCGCAAGCCATGCGATCGGGCATCATGCTGGGCTACCAGGGCCTGGTAGACAGGCTTTTGGACCGTATGCGTGGTGAACTGGGTGGGGTTGCCAGTATTTTGTGTTCTGGTGACGAAGTGGGCATGCACTTACTAATCGCCCATGATGCAGTTACCTGGGTGCCTCACCTTGCGCTGGAAGGCCTTGCGCTTATAGCGCTACGAAACAGGGAGCCTTCCTAAGCGCCTACCGTTGACAGAGCCGCCCCGCTTCCGGTATAAATGCTGCGGACGTTGCGGCGACGTAGCTCAGGTGGCAGAGCAAGCGGCTCATATCCGCTGTGTCGAGGGTTCAAATCCCCCCGTCGCCAAACATTCCATATCGGCCGCCCTTTGCAGGGCGGTTTTTTTTATGCCGCTATGGCTGCCCGCATCCAGCCCACAGGCCGGCTACCGGAGGAACGACATGGCCCAATGCACCGAATGGCGCGAAACCGCGTACTGCAAAAGCTATGACAGCACCCTCACAAGCCTGCGCCGCCGCCGAGAAGAAGATCCGTCTTTCGGTATTGTCCAGCTTCGAGCTTTACTGGATAATCTCTATATCCAAGACGGCAACGATTGGGTTGGGCGGGGCGAACTGCAGGATATAGCGATGCAGGCAACCCTGGACGCCCACGAGTCGTTTCTAGCGGAGCTAGAAGCCGAACAAAGACCATCCTGACAAGCGGGGTACTGTATGGGCATAGAACTGCGAAAAATCGAGGGCAAGGCGGCACTCCGCCGTTTTATTGATTTCCCCTTCCAGTTATATAAGGATAATCCCAACTGGGTACCGGCATTTAGGGCGGACGACATGGCAACCTTGGACTTGGGAAAAAACCCGGCGGGGGATTTTTGCAAGGCTGCGTACTGGATGGCCTACCGTGACGGAAAGCCGGTAGGCAGGGTCGCGGCTATCCTTAACGAAGCCTACGTACGCAAGTGGGGCAACAAGCTAGCCCGTTTTGGCTGGTTCGATGTGGCCGACGATTTTGAGGCTGCAAGCGCGCTCATAGGAGCCGTGGAGCACTGGGCCAAGGAACAGGGCATGGAAGGCGTGCACGGGCCGCTGGGCTTTACCGACCTGGACCGGGAGGGCCTCCTAGTGGAAGGCTTTGACCAGGTGGCTACCCTGGCAACCCTGTACAACAATTCGTATTACGGCCAATTTTTGGAAGCTTTGGGCTACGCAAAAGATGTAGACTGGATAGAGTTCAAGGTGAGGGTGCCCGATTCGATTCCGGAAAAAGTTTTGCGCGTAAACGAACTTATTTCCAAGCGCACCGGCGTTCGGCTCTATGAGTGGAAACGGCCGTCCCAGCTGGTAAAGGCATACGGCTCTCAGCTCTTCCACCTTCTGGATGAAGCATACGCAGGTTTGTACGGCACCACCCCGCTTACCGAACGCCAGGTACAGACCTACATTAAGCAGTATTTGGGCTTTGTGGATCCTCGCTTTACCAAGATCATGATAGACGCGGACGACAAATTGGTAGGTTTTGGCATTTCCATGCCGAACCTGTCTGCTGCACTCAGACAATGTAAGGGCAGACTCTTCCCCTTTGGCTGGTACCACCTGCTCAAAGCGCTCAAGAAGCCCGAAGTCATTGATATGTACCTGGTTGCGGTGCGGCCGGAATACGTATCGCGCGGCGTTATCGCCATACTGATGACTGACTTGAACCGAAGTGCCATAGAAGAGCAGGTTGTGTACGCGGAAACCAATCCCGAGTTGGAAACGAACCTCGCCGTCCAGCAAATATGGAAAGACTACGATAAAGAGCAGCATAAGCGCAGGCGCGTGTACCT
>JAKQNL010000221.1 GCA_029565815.1 Spirochaetota bacterium
AGGTAGGGCTTTTTGCGCAGCTTCCATCACACCAAGGTACATCGGGCAGGAGCGATTGCATGCGGAGCAAGAAACACAGCGTTTTAGGTCGGTACGGATACGCTGCCTTCCCAGGCGAGCCACCAGGCTTAGCGCCGTGCCCAAGGGGCAGTAGTGGCAGTAGCCCCGGCCGCTCCAGACTACCCAAAACAGCATCGCGGCCATCAGCTCAAGTGACAGGTACTTAGCGACTTCAAAGCGGCCCAGTAAGCCCGCATCGCCGGGTAGCTGTATGCCGGCCGCCCGGAACAGCCACCAAAGGCTCAAGCCAACAGACAGGGCAAAAAAGATCCAGCGCACCAGCCTTACAAGCGCTATGCCTCTTTTACCCGGCTTCCGCGCCTTACCGACAAGGGGCAGGGCCGGCGCCCACAGCTCTGCTACAAAGCCGTTAAGCAGGCATAGCGACGAGCACTGGAGACGCCTGCCAAACAGCAATGTGCCCACAAACACAAACGCGTTCATGGCGATAAAAAACACCACAGCCGCCCCTATGCCGCCAAGTCCCCACAAGGGCAGGTGCTGCAGGTAGAAATTCGAATCCGGCGTCATAAGCTGCAAACCCGTGGTGGACCACGGCAAGGGCATCGCCATGTAGTACAGTTCCGGGTTGCCGCTTAAGAGGGGCGCGGCGATATGGATAAGCAGCGAGCTTATGCAAAACGCCAGCAGGTTAGTCTTCTGCATCCGCCGGCCCGGTCCTGTGCCATACAGCTTCCAGCCAAGCGCGGCGACCAGGATAATCAGGAATGTCTTAAACTCGTTTTCATAGAATTGGTAGGCACGGTGAATCATCATCGCTTGTGCTTGCGGCAGCCGCGGTGCTAGCGCGTAATTCAAAGCGGCTATCCCAACAGCCAAAGCTATGTACAGCCACAAAAGGATTTTCAGAACTTTTACCGTGCGGTTTTTTTGAAGGTCGGTAGTGAGCGTTTCCATTGCGCCAGACTATCGCTTTGTCGGAAAGCGGACAAGTAGCTTTGCCTATGGAAAATTCCGGCGGGAATGGGTATAGTTGCATTCAAGCTGAAACGCCTGGTAGTCACGCAGCGTGGCCGGGTTCCGGCCGCAAACAACGAACAGAGGAGCAGAAAGCCATGAGCATCATCGAATACGTCGAGGCGCGCGAAATTCTGGATTCCCGGGGCAACCCGACCGTGGAAGTGGACGTGGTTCTGGAAGACGGCACCGTAGGCCGTGCGGCCGTTCCGTCGGGAGCGTCCACCGGAGAGAACGAAGCCGTGGAGCTTCGCGACGGCGACAAGAAGCGCTACCTGGGCAAGGGTGTGCTTAAGGCTGTGGAGAACGTGAACAACATACTGGCCGGCGAGCTATGCGGCCTGGATGTCACCGAGCAGGTGGATATAGACCGCACCATGATAGAGGTAGACGGCACCCCCAACAAAGGCAAACTCGGCGCAAACGCCATCCTGGGCGCGTCCATGGCCTGCGCCCGTGCGGCCGCCGAGTATCTGGACATGCCGCTGTACAAGTACCTGGGCGGAGCCCACACCACGCTCCTGCCCGTGCCCATGGCCAACATCATCAACGGCGGCAAGCACGCAGACAACAAGGTCGACTTCCAGGAGTTCATGGTCATGCCCGTTGGCGCGGAGAGCTTCCGCGAGGCCGTGCGCATGACCGCCGAGGTTTTCCACAACCTCAAGTCCATCCTGAA
>JAKQNL010000210.1 GCA_029565815.1 Spirochaetota bacterium
AGTGGCGTCCGCCCGACCTTCGCCGACCCGGCATCGGAGCGGTCCATCCTGACCCTGCGCGACGAAAGCCCCGGATCCATTGCCCTACACTCCATCATGCGGCAGGCAGAAATCTTCCTGGACGGCGAATTTGTTGGCTACACCACAGGCAGTTCCGAGACGCCCTTTGTGCTGGACAAACTGAGCCCCGGGCTTCACACGCTCAGCGTTCGCATGGGTCATGGTTTTGGCGTGGTACTGCTACCCCAGGTGGAATTCGCCGACTGGACGGCCACGGTCAATGTCCAACCGGGCAAGCGCCATGTGCTTCGCGACGAGACCAGGGACTTTAACTCGGCACTGTATCGCCTGCAAATGCTTGCCAGCCACGACGCGAAATGGAAACCCAGCCTGCCCCTGGGGCCTTGGGCCATAGACTTTGTCGACAGAAGCGGCAAGCGCGTACAGGGCACGCTTACGCTGTCCGGTTCCATGCGCGGCACGGATGCAGAATTCGCGGCTGTGCTCGTTGTGGACGGCCAGCGCCTGGAATGGACCATAGTCTGCCCGTCGGGCAAGGAAGCGGAAGACCGCCGGATACTTGGCTTTGTTGCCGTAGAAGTGGATGTGGACCGGCGCTGGGATACAACGGACCTCGACATAGGCATAGAGCGCACCGATGTATACCAGGGTATGTACGACGACGAGTAGCTTGCCAAGCAGGCTGTCTGCAGACTCCCCGCGACCGGTACCTAGTGCCACGAAGCTTATGGGCACTCTAGTGCTACGAAGCTTATGGGCACTCTAGTGCCACGAAGCTTATGGGCACTAGGCGGTTTTAGCCCTGGAAATCCTACGCCCCACCAGCATGAAGGCAATGCCTCCGAGTATCATAATCGTACATAAGAGCTGACCCATGGAAAAGTTCCATGGCGTACTAAACAGGTGTATGCTCGCGTCCGGGTCGCCCAAAGCCAGAATGTAGCCTAGGTCTGCATCCGGTTCGCGGAAATATTCTATAACGAATCGAACCAGCCCGTAACCCACCAGGAAAGCACCGGAAGCAAAGCCCTTCCACAGCGGGCGCTTACGGATTACGAACCACATAAACAGGCCTAAAATCACGCCTTCAAACAGGGCTTCGTACAACTGGGACGGATGCCTGGGCAGGTTCACCATGGTCTGGCCGGCTGGAATGGCTAGCTGTTCCATCATTCGCCGCACCCAGGGAATATCCACCGACAACCGTGGCGCATCCGGGAAAACGATGGCCCACGGAGCGGAGCTTACTTTGCCCCACAGCTCGCCGTTGATGAAGTTACCAAGCCGACCAAAGGTGTAGCCAAAGGGCACGGATATGGCCAGCATGTCGGCCCAGTCCAAGAAGCTTAGCTTGTTGCGGCGGGCGTAGATGATAGCCCCCACAAGAACGCCAACCAGTCCGCCGTGGAAGGACATACCACAGAAGCCGGTAAACGCGCCCGAGGACGAAAACGGCCAGAAAATAAGCCAGGGCTTACGCCAGTATTCGCCAGAGCCATCATAGAGAAGGGTGCCGAACAAGCGCGCGCCTAGTATGAGGCCCAGTATGGTAGCCAGAAAAAAGCCGGAAACCTGATCGTCGCTCCAGCCAAGCTTGCGTTCCCGTACCTGCTTGCGGAACAAAACATAGGCGATGCCAAAGGCAACCAGGTACATAAGCCCGTACCAGCGCAGCGGCAGTTGGGGAAGGAATGGAAATACCTCGGGCTTGATCCAGGAAGGAAAATCGATAGCCAATAGGTTCACGGGGGCCTCCGCCGGGGGTAATGGAACATAGCGCGGCTAGACTATAGCCGGGGTTTAGGTATGTAGCAAGTATTTCCTAGTGCCACGAAGCTTATGGGAACTTGGCTCACTTCAGCGGCCGTTCCGTAATGTGTCCCAACTGCGGATCGAAGGAAAAGGCTACGCGGGTTTTTTTGGCCCGCAGTTCCAGGGTACGGCCGTGGCTTTCCAGGCACAGTCCGGGGAAGGCAGTTCCGCGTACTATCAGCTCGCCCGGATGGTGCTCCTCAAAACGCTCCCGCAGCTCGAACAGGCGCAGGCTGCGTTTTTCCAACAGCTTTAAGAGCTTGACCTTGCGCGCCCGGGCTTCCGCCACCAGGTCTTCCCGAGCGGCTTTCATATCCTTGTCCGCCTGCAGGATGAGGGCCTTTATGCGCTCCACCTCGCGTTCCTCTACCTCGATCGCGTCTTTGACCAGGTAATCCTGCCCGAAGGAAAACTCGGTGCGCGAACTGGTTTCCGAGCCTATGTTCTGCAGTTCCGCGCCCAGTCGCGCTCGGCACACGCCGCCTACCAGATTGCCTTTTTCGCCCTGCAAAACGAGCTTGCCGTTGGTCTTTATGCTGCACATGAGCGCGGAGCTTTTAAGCACAATATCGCCAACGGCCAAGAGCATGGCTTGTTCGGCAAACGACGCTTCTATGCCGGCCTTAGCCCGCACAGTACCTTTTTTGGCGCCCTTTATGCCTTCCACCACGCGTACCGAGCCTTCAGCGCTTGCGAGCGAAGCCTCTATGGACCCGCCAACCAGCAGGTCGCCGCCTGCTATCACAGCAAAGCCAGTAAGTATGCTGCCGGAAACCATAACAGGGCCGGGGAAGCGCAGGTTCCCGGTGGCCGGCCCTACATCGCCGTTCACCTTCTGGGATGTATCCACGCTCAGCCGGTTTTTATCGAATTTCAGCTCGCCGCCCTTGGCCGCTACCAGGAGCAGCTCGCCGTTTTCGCGCTTTTCCTCGGTAATGGAAGCGTCCCACTGGGGCGGCTCTACCGTGCCCGGAGCGCGCGGAGCCGGTATGGTTTGGCCTAGTACATCCTTGCCGTCTTTGCCTTCCTGGCCGATTAACACCATGCTCAGAATGAGCTGACCCGGGCTAACAAGCGTCGCTTTGTCCTGGTTCTTGAAATCGGCCGACCCGTCCGAGCGCAGGGTAAGGGCAGCGCCGCTTGCCAGCCGTGTAATCCAGGTGAGCTTCCAGCCTCCGGCAGTTACCGGCGGCGTTCCATCTGCAAGTGGATGATCCTTAATCGAGCTAGAGCTGGCCGCTTTACCAAGCGCATCTGCAATACTGCCTGGGTCAACGCCGTACACCACTCCGGCCTTGGCCATCGCTTCGTTCACCAGTGATGCATCCAGGGGCCTGCCCAAACCTATCGGCGCTTCCAGGCTTAGCCAGGCCTTCATGCGGTCTTCGGAAACCCGCACCACGGCGATTGCGTCCTTAGCCTCAAGTACGCGCATGCGGGCGCTTCGGTCCGCGCTGGCAGCCAATAAAAGACCGTCTACCGTACTCATGCAGGAATCGCCGTCGCGCTCGACGTTTTCGTACAGGAACAATTCCGGCTCGTCTCCGGGCAAGCCGGGCAAAGCCATCCCGTGAACATCCACCCCAGCCTGGCCGGGTATGGGCGGCGACAGTCGGGCCAGTTCGTCGCCCTTTTTTACGCGTGCAACCAGCTCTACCGCCGACAGGGGGAATTCGCCCAGACTCGGTACGCTGGCCTGCAAGCCCTGGCGGGAGGACAGTGCAGCAAGCGCTGCCTTTGCGTCATCGGGATCCATGAAGCTTGGCTTAAAACCCAGTGTGCGGTCTTTGCCTTTAGCCGGCAGCCTACCCTCAACCAGTATGTAATCCCGAAGTTCCGAATCGGGTCCGTTGTAGAAAGCCAGCACGTCTGCTTTGAACTTGTCGGTTTTTAAGCCTTTAAGCTTGGCTTCGGACAAGGCGCGGCTGACATCCGCCAGCTGTAGCTGCTTGCCGCGGCCTCGGCCCTTTTGTAAGGAGAGCGTCGCCAGCTGCTGGTCCTCGGATACAACGAGCAGTACCTGGGCGTCCCGATCCAGCGACAGGCTGAAATTTTCCAGCGCTTTTCCCCGGCCTATGGCATCGGCCAGAACCGTGCCTAGGCTAGCCGCATCGGTCATGGAATCAGGCGTTGCGCCAAGCTCGGAGGCTTGTGTCAGTATGGCTTGAGCATCCGGCGCCGGCAGCTGCGTATGCCCCGGACGAAAGTCCAAAAGGGCAGTAGCTCCATCAGTGCTTAAGCGTACCGACCACTGGTGCGCATCAAAAGGTACCAGGTCCGCCCATCCGTCGCCGTAACGCACAAAACCGGCGCGCTCGCACAGCACCTCGCCCTTGGACCGGCTTAAACCCTGGCCAAGCGCAAAAGGCCGGTCTTCCACCGGTGCCGGTATGGGTTTGCCAAACAGGTTGATGCCGGGCTTACCCGGGCGGGCGGGCTGAATTTTTCCAAGCAGCTTTCCCGCCGGCGACCAAAAGCTTGCGCGTACCGCAGGATTGACCTGCACGGCATCGCGCACTTCCCGCTTTTCGTATTCGGTAACCGTTTCGCGCTTGGGCGGCAAAAAAGGCAGGGCCGCAGGCTTGGTTATTACTTTTTCACGGGCGATGCGCTCGATGCGGACGGTAAACAGCTGTGGCGGCCCGGCCTGGGCGCACAGCCGGTCGCGGAACGCGTCATACTCCGCTTCGGCTTCCGGCGGTTCCCACTGCACGCTTTCGGGGCTTCCGGGTATGGGTGGATGGCCTTTTGCGACGGTAACCAGTATGGGCGCTTTTGCGCGGGAAAACGCGTCTACGGCTTTTTCCAGGCTTGCCACCGGCGGACTGGGCACACGGGCCTCGGACAGGATACGCACCAGGCTGTCCGTATTCCAGCTTGCCCCGCCTGTCGCATCCGGGATGAATCGGAAAACGGCTTCCAGCCCCAGTTCGTCTACCTGCAGCTTTAATTCGCCGCGCGCGCTGGCGGCCATATGCTAGACCTTAAAGCCCTGGGCCAAGGCCCGAGCAAGCTTGTGCTTAAGAAACTGGTTTTCCTTGCGCACCTGGTTCAGCTCGAACTGCTGCATGCGCACGGTTTCCACCAGGTCGCCCATGCTCAGGGCGCCGCTCTGCAACAATTCTTCCACATAATTCATCTTGGATTCGAAATCCATCTCGGCTTCCAGCCCGGCGGCGCCGTAGCTGTCGTCCAGGTATTCAGGATCCAGGAAGGCGTCTTCCTCGTCCTCGGTGGACACTATCTTGTCCGCAACGCGGTAAATGGCCTGGGACAGTATGGATTGCGGCTTGTAGCGAATAATCGGTATGCGCGAGCCCAGGGCTATATCCTGCATGTCGTCGCGGTACAAAACCCCCAGGTGCTCCAGGTCCATGCCCAGGTATTCCCTGCAAGAGCGGCGTATCTTCTGGGCTTTGTCCGCGTCCTTGGGATCTTCCAGCATGTTCATGACCAGCCTGGGCCGGAATTTTGCCATGCGCTGGTCAAAGGCGGCTCGGCTTTCCGGATCGGCTTCGGCTACCCGCCCAAGGATTTCCGGCACATACACGCGCTGCAATGATCCGCCGTCTTTACGCAGGGTCTCCAGTATGGTCCGCGCGCGGGTCTTTGGCTTAAAACTGTCCCACATAAGGCGGAACACGGAATTTTTCAGGAAGAGGTATGCGTTAAGGGTAGCCGTCAGGGTAGGCGCGGTTACCACAATGCCCCGGCCGGACAGCAGGAAAAAATCCAGTATGTTAGCCCCGGTTCCCGCGCCCAGGTCCAGTATCAAATAATCGGAGTCCAGGGACAAAAGATTTTTAGCCAGCTTGTTCTTCTGCGGCATGCCTATATTGGCCAGACCTGGTATTTCCGCGTCCCCGGGAATAAACGACAGGTTTGGGTAATCGGTAGGGCTGATGAGCTGGTGGAACTCCAGCTTTGCCCCGGACAGCCAGGTACCCAGGCCCTGTTTGGGCGACGGAAAGCCAAGCGCCAGGTGCAGGTTGGACGCGCCCAGGTCCAGGTCGGCCAAAATAACCGATTTACCGGCTTGGGCCAGTGCGATGGACAGGTTTGCGGCCAAGAGCGATTTGCCCACCCCGCCCTTGCCGCTGGCTATCGGAATGACGTGCATGCTAATCGAGCTCCACCGGCTCGATGGGCTCCCGGGTAGGAGCATCGGCCTGGATTGTATCCTTCATGAAGAGCAGCACGAGGGCACTAGAGCCATCCCATACAAACGAAGCGGCCAGGATGATGGCGTTGAGCATATAGTCCGGGCTAGCGGGTACCAATGCCTTTACCACAGGCGGAATGGCCAGGAGGGCGGAAAATACGGCCGCCGCCTTGCCCAAGAGCGCAAGCTTGCGGAAATCCGCGTAGCGCGCCCCGTTTAGCCCCAGGAAAAAGAAGGCAGCAACCAGCATAATGTTTGCCGAGGAAGCCAGCCGCAGGACTTGCGGCAAGGCGCCGGAGCCGGAAA
>JAKQNL010000233.1 GCA_029565815.1 Spirochaetota bacterium
CCTTGCCGCAAGCGCGCAGTGGGCAGATGAGCCAGGCCAGACTACGGTGGAAGCCGGGGAAGAAAGCTGGAAGGTGGCGCTCAAGAAAGCGTAAATCCGGAATAGAACCACGGAGTCACAGAGACACGGAGGAATACGAGGGTAAGGACGGGGCAGGCGCTCGTGCTGGGCACGCTCCTGGCGGGCTGCGGCGCGCGGGGCAACGCGGCGTACCAGCCTCCCCCGAACCTCGCGGGATGGGCCGTTTTTTATGCCCTAGTGCCACGAAACTTCGTGGCACTAGGTAGATAAATTGTTACGATACAACAATTCGTGCCACTATGCAGGGCTCGTTACTGGATGCCTTCCAAAGCCCTGGCCAGTTGGTCCGGGCATGAGGTGGCTTTGTCGCCACAGCGTATGCCGCGCAAGCGCTTGATGGCTTCGCTCGCCGTCATGCCAACTACGAGCCTAGACAAGCCTTCCAGGTTGCCCGGGCAGCCGCCTTCAAAGACAGCGTTGGTAATCACATCGCCGCGCAGGGTAATGACGAGGGCTTCGGAACAGGTGCCTTCCGGCAGGTAGCGTATGGTCTTTTCAGCCGATGTTGGATTCATGGCTTTTTGTACACCGCCTGCGGCACTCGTGTATAGGCGCATAATCCGCTCCTTTTATTTTTTCCCGGCGGGTGTACCCGTGGGCATTCTCGTGGTATTATTGAAGCGATAGGTGCTCTGGCGCCGGGTCTTGTATCCAAAACATCCCCGATTAGGAGGGTATCATGAAAGTAAGCAGGATCTTAGCCGTTCTGGCTGTCCTGTTAATTGCAGCTTCGTGCGCGTCCAAGCCGGAGCCAAAACCGGAACCGGTCATAACAGAACCGGTCGTTACCGAGCCTGCCATAGCCAAGGCGGATGTCCAAGCGCTCCATGAAAAAGTCCTTGCCGCACGCAAGGATGCTTTTGACCAAGGCGCTAAGGATCTATATCCAGAAGAATACGCCGCCGCAGAGACTCGATACACAGCCGGCAAAGGCGCTTTGGACCAGGACAAGCTGGCCATGGCACAAACCGAGCTAACGGCCGCCCTACCCCTGTACCAGGAGCTTGGCGACAAGAGCGCGCGCAGCGGAGCCGATAAGAGCAAAACCGACGCGCAGGCAGCCAGACAGCGAGCACTCGATTCCAAGGCCGATGCATATTCTTCACAAGAACTGAAAGCCGCAGACGATTTCCTGGCCAAGGCCGAGGCAGCGTACGCAGCCGGCGATTACCGTGCAGCTCGGGAAGCCTATGCCAAAGCCGCCCAGGCTTTTGATGCCGCCGACAAACACGCGCAGGCAAGCGCGGTAAAGGCTCGCGTGGATGCGTTGGCTTTTGGTCCTATGGATCAAGGCAACTACCAACTGGCCGGCGAGAAGCTAGCCTTGGCACAGGAAAAGATAAGCACCCAGCCGTCTAATGCTGCGGATGCCGCGGCAGAAGCGTTATTGCGCTATAACCTGGTGCTTGCAAAAGGCTGGGAGCTTTCTGCAGGCCAGCGCAAGGCCGAAGTAGAAAAGGTTAAAACCGACTCGGAGGCCATCAAGGCCCAGGTTGCCGTGAAGGACGCGTACACCGAGGCCGTTACGGCATACCAAAACGCGGAATACGCATACACAGCCGGCAAGTTCGAGGAATCAGTTGCCCTGTACGCGAAAGCAAAACAGCTGTTCGACGCGGTATACCGTCAGGCTGCAGACAAACGTGCAGCAGCCGAAGCTGCCATCAGGGCTGCCCAGCAAAGTGCCGAACAAAGCGCGAACGTTGCCCAGATGGGCGATATGACCTTGGGTAACGAAACCCAGCCCCAGGAGGCAGGAGAATGAAAAAAACCCTCGTACTACTCCTGGCGCTATTTGCTTTAGTTGCGATAGCCGGCGCGCAAAGCCTTACGCAAAATAGCTACTACCAAAAAAGCGTTCAACTGAAGGCCATGGCCGACGCTGCCTTCGAAGAAGGCGATTACGACGCTGCAGCCGATTACGCCGCCCAGTCTCAGGAATATGCCCGCCTGTCCGATGAATACGTTGCGCGCATGCTGGCCATCGCGGCAGCCGATGACTCAATAAAAACTGCAAATGAAAAACTGGCCTGGGCCGAGCGCGTCCAAGCCCCGCGCCGTTTCGCCGAAGACTACCAGGCTGCAAGCGGAGCCTTGGCTAGCGCCAAGGCTTTCTACGCACAAGAGAATTACGACGAAGCAAAATCGGAAGCAGACCGCGTGCCCTTCCTGCTTATGGACGTGTACGAAGGCTATGACCTGCCGGCAAGCTACACCGTCCGGGAGTTCCCGGTACGCACCGATTGCTTGTGGCGCATAGCAGCCTTACCCTGGGTGTACAACGATCCTTTAATGTGGCCGCACCTGTACAAAGCGAACAAGGCGCGCATGCAGGATCCTTCCAACCCAAACCTGGTACGACCAGGATTTGTCATCCAGATTCCGTCCATTAACGGCGAGTACCGTTGGGGCGAATGGCAGCCAGGTATTACGTATCCGGTGTTCGGCGCGGAAGCCGAATAAACACGAGGCTTAAAAAAAGCCGCGCTTGTGCGAACAGCACCGGCGCGGTTTTTTATTGGTTGTATGGAGCTGACTACGGGAGCTCCCACAGGAAAACAAAGGCGCTCAAGCGCCCTGTGTCACAGTATGCGTCGCTACCATCATCGCAGCGATTGCGGCACGTGCTTATCCTTAGCCGCACAACAGTATCAAAAACCGTATACCCGGGCGTACTTCGCATTCAGGTATGCCATAAAATACGAAGCGTCCAAAGCCTTGCCGCTTACCATGCGCACCAGCTCATCCGGTTTATACATGGACCCAGGCTTGTGCACATTGCTCCGTAGCCAGGCCAGTATGTCGGATAGCCTATCCTCGCGCACTGCCTGTTCTGGTTCCAGTCCGGCGCGCTTCATCGCATCCCACCACTGGGCGCCGTACAGATTGCCCAGGGCATAGCTTGGGAAATAGCCGAAGGAGCCCATGGACCAGTGTATGTCCTGTAGGCAACCTTGTGCGTCGCTTGGCGGAACAACGCCAAGAAGGCGCTTCATGCCGTCGTTCCACGCGCCGGGCAGATCGGCAACGGCAAGATCTCCGGACATAAGGGAGCCTTCCAGCTCGAAACGCAAAATAACATGGAGGCTGTAGGTAACCTCATCGGCCTCCGTGCGTATGAACGAAGGCTCCACCTTGTTGATTGCGCGGTAATAGGTATCCAGGTTCACGCCTTCCAGGGCAGTGCCCAGCATGCGGCGAAACTCCGGCAAGTGATTTGACCAGAAACCTTCCGATCGGCCAACCATATTTTCCCACAGCCTAGACTGCGACTCGTGCACGGCCATGCTGGATGCCTGGGCAAGCGAGGTGCGCTTGTATTCGGGCGACGGATCGATTCCCAGTTCGTACAGGGCGTGGCCGGTTTCGTGGATGGTTGAGAATGCAGCCGACGGAAAGAAATCTTCATGGTAGTGCGTGGTGATGCGCACGTCGTTAGGCCCTAAGCTTGTAGTAAAGGGGTGAGCTGTTTTGTCCAGTCGGCCCGAGTCCGAGCCGTAAGACAGAATGCGCATCAGGTATGCGCTGGCGTCTGCCTGGTCGGCCTCCGGGCAAAATCGACGCAGGCAACTGTCGTCCACTTGCGGCCGGGCTCGTATCGTATCCAAAAGCTTAACCAGATTGTTGCGCAGCGGAGTAAACACCGACGCAACCTGAGCTTCGGTTCCGCCTTCCTCAAAGCGGTCCAAGAGCACATCGTAGGGTCGTTTTGCAGGATCCAAAAATGCAGCTATGCGTTTATTGAATTCGAGCATACGCTCCAGGTGCGGCTGGAAATCCTTGAACTTATTGTCGCTACGAGCCTTAACCCAGGCGGCTTGGGACAGGCTGATCGCTTTAGCCATGTCGGCAACAAACGCCGATGGGATTTTAGTAGCCTGATCGAAGGCACGGCGCATTACCCGAAGGTAGGATCGGTCCAGTGCCGGCAAGGACGGATCTCCTAGAGGATTCTGCGCGGTGGACCCAAGCTCCAGAAGCAGATCTCCTATTTCCGGATTGGTCTGCTTGTCGTGGGCAAGCGACTCTATGAACGCAAGCTGTTCGGCGCGCCCGTCTATGGCAGCCGGCGGCATGTAGGTTTCCTGGTCCCAGCCAAGCACCGCACCGATATTCGTAACCAACTGGGCTTCCGTATCCAAGGCCCGTAGCCGTTGTAGCTTGTTCATGGTCGCTCCTTTACTTGTACCCGTCCATGCTAGCACCAGAACACCGTTGACGCAATCGCAAGTACAATGGAAGATAGCATAATGAACAAGCACAGTGGACAGAATGGCAGCGAACAGCTGCCTACGGATGAGAAGCCAACCAGGCACGGCAAAGGCCGTCGCGTAGCAAAAGCTTTATTGTGGACAGTCGGCATTCTGGTCGGCCTACCCGTAGTCATGGCGCTTGTGTTGCTTGCCACAGCGCTCATCTTCCGCTCCGACCCAAGCGCCCACATGCCGGAAGGCTTTAGCGCTTACGCAACACTGCCGTCGGCATCCGGCTTTGTAAGCGAAGCGCTGCACCTGAAAGCCCTGGACGCAGCGCTGTCGGATCCGGCTAGCGCCAGCTTGCGCGGAACGGTCAGAAGCATGCGTGCAAATCCATTTCTGCGCTCGAGCCTGTTTAAGCGGCTTGCCAATATACGGGTGGACATAGCCGCATACGACAAGGGTTTTGTGCTAGCAGCCGACCTTGGGCTGCGCTCGGCACTCACGAGGCTTGCCCATCCGCTTGCGCGCATGGCTCCGGGTCTCCTTAAAAAGGTAGCGGGACTAAGCTACCAGGCAGAAGAATCCCCTCCACGTTTCGTCTACGAAAGCGACGGCATACGCATGTACGCGCTGGTGTACCGGAATGTGCTCATCGCATCGTCCGACCCTGGCCTCCTAGCCATGGCAGCTCGTCCAAGCCGACTGGAAGGCGAGCGCGCGCTTGCTAAAGCGCTCAGTGCTCCGGGGAAAGCATCCTTACGCTTTCTTGCCGATACGCAAAAGCTGAAAGCAGGCATGGGTTCTGAAAGCGGAAATCCCTTGGGCTCCATCCTACAAGCGTTGAGCTTTCCGTCGCTGTCCGTCGTGGACCTTGGTTTAAGCGACCAGCGAATAAGCCTTAACGTCCAGCTGCCATGGTCCAGTAGCGACACGGGGCTGTCCGAGCTTTTGGGCAAACGGGCACGAACGCCGTCGTTCTTAAGCCGGCTACCGGAGTCGGCTGAATATTTTAGCCTTCTGTCCCTAGCCAAACCGAATGTGCTGTGGGAAACACTTGCGCCCTTCCTTGGGCATAGCACGCAGTCCACCTACGACACGGCAAACAGCGCGGCAAAAGCTGCCTTTGGCATGGAGATACAAACCATGCTGTTTTCCTGGATGGGAGAAGAGCTTGGCATCATGGGATCGGCCACGGGTCCCGCCCCTGTTTTTTTCGTATCGATAGCGGATGAGCGAGCGCGGAAAACCGTATTCGAAAAAGCCTTCGATTCAATCCTGGTGGGCAGGGACATTTCCGCCATGGTAAACGGCGTTCGCGTGCCGCGCATCATATTCCCCCGCTGGCTTTCCGGCTTTCTGGAAAAACTTGGCGTAAAGCTTGTAGAGCCATACTACCTGGTTGAAGACGGCTTTTTGTGGCTGTCGTCCAGCGCGGAAACCCTTGCATCCTGCGTGGCAGAATCCAGATCCGGCCGACTCCTGGTAAAAACCGAACGCTGGAAAACAGTATCCAAAGACATATCGCCGGAAGCATCCGCTATCGTGTATTACAGCCTCGACCGATCAGTGCCGTTTTTCCTACGCTCCTCGGGGGGCATTACCAAAGCCCTGCAGCTGTACCGGCGTGGCGTCGCTGTACTTCGTAGCGGCAAGGATGGCCTATCGCTCAGCCTGTCGGCCGTGAACGTGCCCGGGACAAGCGCAGCCGAACTACCAGGCTTCCCGGCCAAAGCCCCTTCCAGAATGGACAGCGACCCGGTGTTGACCCGCGGCGAGAACGGCGCTCCTATGGCGTATTGGACATCCGGGAAAACGGTACTGGCCATGGATCTTTCTTCCGGAGCCACCGAGCGCCTGGAGCTGGATGATACGGCCATGTTCGCAGCCCAGCTGAGTAATGGCGCCGTGGTTTCCTTGTGGGCTGTATCCGCTAGCGGCACTATCTACCGCTGCGACGAAAACCTTAAAAGCCTAGCGGGCTTTCCGCTCGTAAGCGGACAGGCCGTATCCGCTTGGCCGGCGGTTTCCGGCAGCACGCTTGTCGTACCGGTTTCCGGGAACAATGCACTCATGCTCGTAGACCCAGATGGAAACATACGCTACTCGGCAGCCATGCATGCGCGGGCGCGAAGCGCAGCTGCAGTAACGGAAACGCTCATAGCTGCCCTACCCCGATCCTTTGACGCCCAGCTGTACCTGTTTGACGCTCAAGGCGAGCTTAAGCCCGGATGGCCGGTAGCCCTGTCATCGCTCGCTTCCGCCCCAGCCGTCATTGCTTCCACCGCACGTGATAATTTTGTAGCAGCTATTACCGAGGCCGGCGAGTTTAGCCTGTGGAACGTCGACGGCCAAAGCGCAGACGGATTCCCCGTAAGCTTGTACGGAACCTTTACCGCAGCTCCCGTGTGGGCTTCCGGCCTGCGTTCCTGGTATGCGCTATCTACCGAAGGCACGTTGTGGCATATCGCTGCCAACGGATCGGTGCTCGGCTCGGTTCCCCTGCCCAGAGGCCCGGCCCGCGACGGCATGCTAGCGGCCCTGGATTCCGACGGCGACGGCCTTGAGGAACTATACGTATCCGGTGGAGGAGATGCGCTGTACGCATATAGCCATGACCTTGCGCTCTTGCAGGGATTTCCGGTGCCGGGCATGGGCCTGCCATCTTTCATCGACATAGACGGCGACGGGCACCTGGATATGGTAAGTCGGGGAGCGGACGACAGCATACATGCACGCGAAGGAGGCGACCGTTGACGCAGCAGAAACACAGAGCTATTGCACGCATGGTCGTTGTGGCGCTTACGCTATCCGTATGTGCAGCATCGTGTAGCAGTATCCAAAGCGACGTGCGCTACGATGCTCCCCAAGGCACAACCCCCGACGAGCTCCTTACCATAGAACGCAGCTTGGTTTCCCAACGTATCGAGCCGGATATGGCGGCCCTTAGCCAAACCAGAACGCGGCTTGCATCACTGTTAGCAAACCCAGGCAGCGACCCGGTGTTCCAGGCCAGGGTGCTTGCATTGCAGGCCGACGCCGCTTTGCTAGCCGGAGAAGCTGGCCTAGCTGCACGCACGGCGGACAAAGCTCTGTCGATATATCCGGGGGAAGAACTGGCCGCCC
>JAKQNL010000228.1 GCA_029565815.1 Spirochaetota bacterium
CAATCCGGCGCTATGGTTGCTGGCACCGCGTGGGCCCTGTACATGGCAGAGGTTCACAAGGGGCTGCCCTACAAAAGCTTTGTGCGACCCCAGTCAGGCTTGGTCGACGTGCGCGTCTGTGCCTTATCCGGCCTCCTACCAACCGATTTCTGTACCGATGGCACGGTAGCCCTCACCTTCCTGGAAGGAACCCAGCCTAGGACCTACTGCGACCTGCACCAGTTCACCTCCGAGGAAGCGCAGAAAACCATACGCGACCTGGCAGGACAGCGGGAAATCCTGGGCGGTGGCATGGTGGATCCGGCTTTGCAAACGGACGACATCCCGGACCTGGACGAACTCTTGCGCCAGCTCTTGTCCGATACGCCCCCCTTGGATGCAAAGGACGAAGAACCGGTGACAGGGCCTGTGCCGCCTTCCGGCGCGCCTTCTGGCGAGCCGGAAACGCCGCCTATTCTTGATTGATAGCAAACCGCGCGCTATCTTAACACCATGAGCAGTCAACGCGTCCGGCAGATACACCCTCATGGCATAGCCCTGTTTGTACTCCTTGCGCTCTGCATTCAGTTTGCAGCCGCACAAGAGCCGGTAGCTCCTGCCCAAGCGCCGGCGCCTCTTTCCCAAGCGCCCACAGGCCTTGCCCTTCGGCCTTTTGTCGGACACGGCCTTTCCGACGGCGAACTGGACATCTTTTTCCGCATTGTAAACGATTACGCAAGCTCGTATGCAAGCGCACAAACCGGGGAACAGACGCGCTTCTATCTGGTTTCAGCAAGCCAGGAACAAAGCGAAGCAAGCATGTATCTGGATGGGCTCATCGACGCTCGCTCGGGCCTCTATGTGCTTGGCCTTAGCCTAAGCTTTTCGGACACGAGCCAAAAGCTCAGCGTATCAGCGTCATTTTCCTCGGTAAACGATGCCATATTGAGCACCAGGGCTCTGTGTACCCGCCTGTTCGCACTGCTGGAAACCTGGCAGTCGTCCGCCACGCCGGAAGCTGCTCCTTCTGCGGCCACTGCTATCAGCAGCCAGAGTGCACCGGAACTGTCCATGCTTGTAGGCAGCTGGAAGGGCGACAAAGGCCTAGGCACCGTACGCATTTTCCCGGACGGCAGCGCGGTTGCGGTTCTTTTGTACGGCGGCATCGTGCGTTTACGGGTAACAGTCAGCGGAAGCGAAATCTATATCGAGCAGGCGGAAGCCAACAAGGCTGCCTTGTACCGGAGCGAAGCGGTAAGCCAGGCGCAAGCCGAACGCATCGTAGCCATGGCTCGGCCCATGCGCTGGATTTTCACCCTGTCCGCCGACGGTTCAACGCTGTTCGGTCTAAAGGAATCGCTTGCGGTGAGCGGCAGCACGTCGGACATACAGGTGGACAACCAGTTTACGCGGCCGGCACTCTGGTCGCGCGTAAGCCGCTAGCTCGAACCAAAGCTATGCGTATCGGTTTTGCGGGAAAAGCGAAGCGAGCAAAGAAATACGACAGCGGCTGCGAACAAACCACAGCACAATGCCCACAGCCTGGCTTCCTGCGGACGTACAGCGCCCTGTTCGCTCCGCAGCAGCACACGCCCCGCGTACGCAACATCCGGCTGAGCCATAGACGGCAGCCGTACAGCCAGCTCGCCGTTGGCCAGATAGCCCAGGGCTCGGCCTTCCACCGCGATGCTGGACGGATCCGAGCGCAGGGCGTTCCAGCGCGCTTCCAGGTCTCTATTCCTTGCCTCTAGTTCGGCCACATTCTCGGCCATGCGCTGTGCATCATGGTGCAATACAGCCAGAGCACCCAAGCCTGTAGGCCCTGCAACAACAGAAATGAGGCTATAAACCAAAACGGACACCCAGAGCGCCGTGATTGCTGCGTGTTTCATCCTTGTTATTTACGGAATAAGCGGAACCATTCTTGAGTTTGCTCCGTTCCTTATACAAGCGAATGTTGACAACGGCCCCGAGCGCTAGTACAGTTGTTTTGATTGGTTCCTGTTTTCATTTTGCCGGTATGTGCCGATACTGAAACAGAATCATCCCGACGACGGAGCGCACGCGCCATGCAGAAAAAGACCCCGCAAGGGTATGACATGCCCAACAGTACACCGGAAGCCGAACTCGAAAAGTACGGCGTTTGGGTAAAAGCCGAACCGCAGGATATCATCGAGGAGCCGGAAACCGAACACAGCTTGCTCGGCGCCGTCGACCTGTCGGCGGATGCGCTGCCGGACGGCGATCTGTCTATGGACGACTTCTCGATACCGGAGTTTTCGGATGAGCAGTCGGCTCAGGACTTGTCGCTCAATCTGTCCAAAGACAGCCTGTCCGAAATCAGCGCGCCAGCAGACGAAGAACCCTTCAAGCTGGACGACTTTTCCGTGGACCTGGACGAGTTTGAACCGGCGGCCGAAGCTGCAAGCGCCGATGCGGACGACGACGGACTAGAGCTTTCAGAGGAATTTGCGGATAGCGGCATGGATGCAGAGCGCATGCACAAGCCAGACATCACCCATTTTGAGCCGGAGGAAGCAGTGCCGCCAACGGACAAATCCGACGAGCATGACGATATAACCGAACTGAGCCTGGAAGATTTTGGCCTGAGTGATGACAGCCCGGCGCCCAAAGCGGCAAGCGAAGACGATTCCGGCATGAGCTCTGTCGACTTATCGGAATTCGGCCTGGGCGACGACGAGGACGAACAAGCATCGGCGGCCAGCGAGGAAAACGATGGCTTTGACAGCCTGGATATAGACCTGGAATTCGACGACACCATCCCGTCTCCCGTAGAATCCGCTCCGGAAGAAGACATAGATTTTTCGCTCGACGAGGTGGAAGAGCTTGGTAGCGGCGTTGCAGGTCTTGAAGCTATCGACGCTCCGCATCTGGCCGACACGGATGGCGGCATATCCATGGAAGATGTGACCGCCGAGTTCTCCGGGAAAGCGCAGTTCGGCTCCGCTCCATCGTCCAAACCCGAAGAAACCCGCTCGGTCGGCGTCGACTCATTCATCGATGACGAATCCGCTTCGGACGACGACAGCATTCTTCCAGAGCTGGAACTAGAAGAAGTTTCGCTGGACCCGAAAGCAAAAATCTCCAAGAGCTTTGACGACGTAGGCGCATTGGAACGCGAACTGGGTTCTGCGCCAGCAGCCGCAGGTCCGTCCAGCGACCTTTTAAAAACCATCGCATCCGAACTTGCTTCCATCAAGAGCGAACTGGTCAGCCTGCGCGGTCAGCTCGATGTGCTTAAACGAACTGAACCGTCGGATATAAAGACGGAACCGGAAGCGGAAGCCGCAGGCGGTTTTTTTGACGACGAGGAAGACGATACCATAGCCCTAACCGGGGACGAACTAAACAATATCCTTAATACCGCCGATTTCACCGAAGAAAGCGCGCACATAGAAGACCGTGCCGACCAAAGCGTTCCTTCCGCCGCGGGCAGCGGCTTGTTGCCCGAGGACGGCGACTACCTGTCGCTAGAGAACAGCCTGTCCGACCATTTGCCCGACGAGATTTTGCCCGTTACCGAAGCGCCCGAAGATACCAGCTACCTGGAAGAAGAAAACCTTGACGAATTCAGCCTGGATACGAGCAGCCTAAGCGAAAACGAGCTTGTGGAACCAGATCTGTCGGGCTTGGACCTGGCTGTAGAACCGGAAATCGTTATTGACGACAGCGACCTGGTCATCGATGCCGATGACGACAAGCTGGAAGTGCTGGAAGAGCTGGAAGCCGACGACGACAATCTGGAGGAACTGGTAAGCGAAGAGCCGGATATGGATGACATGGTCTTGTCCATAGACGCATCCGACATGGAAACCAGCGCGGACGATGAAAGCCTAGAGGTCATCGAAGAACTGGAAGCAAGCGACGAGTTTGGCCTCGAGGAACTGGAAGCGGAAGACGACCTGTCCGGCGATTTGCTTATGGAAGCAGCCGAGGACATCAACCTGGAAGCCGGAACCATAAAGCCCGCCTCCCCGGTTTCCGTTCATCCCGACGAACTGAGCATGAGCTTGGACGACAGCCTGTTTGTCGAGCCGGATCAGCATGTTATCGAAATGTCATCACCGCCTTTGGATATAAGCATGCCGGCTATGGGCTCGGACAAGGACGATTTCGTCCAGGAAGCTGTGCAGCCATCACAACGCCAGGTGGCACCAAGCGGCGGCAAGGAAGACGTGCCGGACAAACTGAAACACGACGTAAAATCCGTGCTCTTATACCTGGACCAGCTCTTGGCATCGCTGCCGGAAGAAAAAATAGAAGAGTTTGCTTCTTCTCAATATTATGATACCTACAAAAAACTTTTTGATGAACTGGGGTTGCTCTGATGGGTTTACTTGCACGAGCAGAACTCGGACGGAATAAGCCGTCCGAGCCGCAGCGCAGCGAAGGGCTTTTGTCGCTGAGCCAAAAAAAAAAGCCCCGATAGTCCTTGAAGAGCCGTCTTTTGGACTAGCAGGCGAGTCGGCTCTTGCAGAACCCAAACAGACAGTATCCACCGAACACGAACAGAGCCTGGAAACGTTTTCAACTATCGTCGCAAACGCTACGAACAACTTGCTCCTGCCCTATGACCTCATCGAAGCTTTTAGGAGAAGCAGCATAGCAAGCGGAGCGCTGTTTGCTATGCATGGGCAGGATGCATGGACAGCCTATGCTTCCTATGGCGTACAGCGCATGGTTGGGCCCTTACAGGGTTTTAATCCGCATGCGCCCTTTGTCATTGGCGGCCGTGCAAGCACGCTCACCCTAGCCTTACACAACGAGCGTGCGTACTGCGTTTTGTTCGGGACCGTACACCATGGACAGGAATGCGGCCGCATACTGGCCCACCGATCGGCTTCATGGAAGCTTCCAGAACTACACGGCGAGCGGCCATCCCAATCGGAGCGCTTTGACGCTACGGCCTTTCCGCGCTCGGTGCTCAATGATGCAACAAAACGCCAGGCTGAGCACATAGCGCTGGCTGTTATGGATTTGTCCTTGTTCATAGCGTATATAGCCGAAAGCCGTCCGTCCGCGCACTCAGACCAGGTGCAGGCCGATATATACACGCTCCTGTCTATGGCGGTTAAAGATACCGGCTCGGTCTTTTTGCTGCCGGATAGGCGCATTGTCATCGTCCACTATTCGCACCACAGCGCTGACCCGGAGCTTTTGTGCGGACAGCTGTACGCATCCGTTCGTAGGAGCATAGGAGCGCCGAAAGCCCTTTCCGTAGGCTGTTCTGCGGGTATTACCGTCAACACCGAGGATCCAGCCAGTTTTGGCATCCTGGTAGCATTCGCTAGTAGGCTGTGAAACGGGACAGCAACCAGTACCATTCACGCTATAATCCAGAGCGGGAGGCATCCCGCTTCCTGGACAGTTCCCTTGGCTCTAAACGCCCGTCCCTGGCCATACTCATAGGGCCTGGCCTCAACTACCTTGGATCGGAACTAAAGCTTAGGCTGCCCGGCTGCCATGTCATTGCGCTACAGCCTTGTTCGCACTTCGACCAAGAGCTTGTGCACCCAGCCGACCGCTATTGGAGCCCATCCTGTGCATACGCGCCCGATTCAGTTATACAGGAAGCCCTGGGCGAAGGCAGGGCTTTAGGCGGCGTGTGCGTGCTTGAATGGGAACCGCTTGTCCGCGAGTATCCACACGAATGCGATGCGCTTCGAACCATGGTTAAAAACCTGCTTTCAAAAGAAGCAGCTCGATCGGCAACCAGCTCGTTTTGGGCTAGGCGCTGGCTTAGAAACTGCGGGCGTTTTGTAGAAGGTATCCGTCAGACCGCACAGGTGGTCGTAGGAAGCTCGCCTATTATCATAGCCTGCGCTGGCCCTAGCCTGGAGCGATGCATTCCGTTCATCAAAACCGTTCGCGACAGGGTAAGCCTGTGGTCCCTTGCATCCGCGCACGCTAGCCTTAATGCACACAATCTGGAAGCCGATGCGTTGATTACCAGCGACCCAGGCACCTGGAGCGGCTTACATGCTAGAACTTTGGCAGCGGGCGCAGGAAGCAATGGCCCGGTGCTGTTCGCTACGCCAAGTGCGTACCTACCCACTGCTGTATTGGAACGAGTAGCTATAGTGCCCTTTGAAACCGGCATGCCCATGGAAGAGGATGCGCTTGCCCTGGTAGGGCTCAGCGCTTGTGCCCGGGCGGCTTCGGGGACCGCTTCCGGTAGCGCAGCTATGCTTGCCCTACAAGCTACAAGCGCTAACGTGTACCTGTGCGGCCTGGACCTTGCCGCCTTGGATTATCGCGACCACGCACAGGGCTATGCCTTTTGGTCTTTGGACCAGGAAAAGGCCACAAGGCTTGGGCCAACCTACAGCATAGCGGCCGGCCGCGTGTACGAGCACTATCCGCAGCAGGATAGTCCATGGCGACTGTCCAGGGCATTTAACACCTATGCACACGAACTATCCATCCTGTTTGCGAACGAAAAACGGCTTGTGCGGGTAGAGCCATCCGCGCTAGGCCTTACAGGGAATACTATATCTGCCGACATGCTATCCCTATGCGCACGCGGAATAAAACCGCGCTTTATCACGCAGACTATAGTTTCCACAAAGCCACATGCAGAGAAGCTGTATCATTCCGTTTGTAAGCGGGCATGCACAGCGCTAGAGAACGCAGTGGCACGCACAGTGCCGGTGGATGCGGAAAGTAGCACGGAGCTCTTTGCTCTTGGCGGCAAGGCCCTTGCATCCGCCATAGCCCTAGCCGCACGGGGCGAACTTGGACACGATGTACTTACACAGGCTATTACGGCCCTACAGAGCGCGGCAAAACCTTTGGATAGCGGAGCATCGGTATGACCAAGGACGAGCTGTTTGAGCGCAATATGCTTGCCCTGTCATCAACGCAAAGCATAGAGGCCTCGATTTTGATACGGAACGCCCAGCCGGGCGGCATGAAAACGGAATGGGCAAAAGACGGATCCATAGTGCCGGTACTAGAAGCCAAGGACGGTAGGAGCATAGCGCTACACTCCCGCTACAATCCACAAGAACAGGCAAAAAAACTTGCATCCACCTACGGCCAACAAGGCTTTTATGTATTCCTAGGCCTTGGCGGCGGTTATGAAATACTATCAATACTGCAACGGTCGCCGGTAAGCCGGGGCATCATCATCGAATACGACGCAGCCTATATGCGCGAGCTTTTGTCCACCGTAGACCTAACGCCCATACTGGCCGACCGTAGGCTATCCCTGTGCGTCGATATGGAAGAAACAGCTTTAGTAAACCTGATAGCGCAACGATTTGTGCCTGCGGTAACCGGCAACCTGGTTACCGTTCCGCTTAGGGCTCGGGTAGACGCAGACCCGGAACGTTTTACGCAGGCGGTTACGGCGGTGCGTAAAGCTATGGCTGCCGCCTCGGATGACTATTCCGTACAGGCATATTTTGGCAAGCGCTGGTTTGCAAACATTATCCATAACCTAGAACACGCATCGCGGCCTACCCCGCCAGTCATGCCTATACGTGAAGCTATTATAAGCGCCGCAGGGCCTTCTCTGGACGATGCCTTGGACACTTTGAAAAACCGCAGCCGGCAGCAATACCTCATAGCTACCGACACCAGTTTGCGCGCTCTCCTCAGCTATGGCATACAACCGGATGCGCTTGTATCCATAGACTGCCAGCACATCAGCTACTACCACTTCATGGATGGATGCCCGCCGGACATTCCGGTTTTTTTCGACCTGGCATCCCCGCCAACCGTTACAAGGCTAGCCAAAAAGCCGTATTTTTTCTCTTCCGGCCATCCATTGGCCCGATACCTAAGCTCGCAGTTCCGGGCATTTCCGTCATTGGATACATCGGGGGGGAACGTAACCCACGCTGCCGTTTCGCTTGCGGTTTTTCTTGGCGCATCGCGCATTACGGTGTACGGCGCGGATTTCTCCTACCCGCTGGGTTCAAGCTACGCGCGCGGAACCTACATCTATCCATACTTTGACCGACGCCAGAACAGGCTTAGGCCGCAGGAAGCGCTTTTTTCCGAATTTTTATACCGCAATCAGCAGCTCATACGGCAGGAAGACAGTGACGGATTTTTCCGCTACCTGACTAAGCCTCTGATTGCGTACCACGAGCGCTTGTCCGAATTGCGGCTGTCCTCTTTATCGTCCATCAGCCGCGTCCAGGGCCGCGGGCTTGCCGACGAAGCTTGTACTGGAGTCGCGCGCGCAGATCGCGGAACAACGCGCTCGGACATTGGCTTAGCGGCCGCGTCGGTATTTTCCTCAGGGCCATTATTCAAAAGCGCCAGGGGCTTTTTGGAAGATTACCTAGATGAATTGCAGGGCATGAAGCGCATCAGCGCGCCCGCAAGCAGTTTTATGGACACGCTAACGCATAAAGAAAAAGATATATGGACTACCCTCTTGCCCGTAGCGGCCGCGATACAGCGGGAATACCGCGACAAGCCTCCTACGACCGAACAGGTGCTGGAAGAAACCCGCTTGTGGTGCATGGGCATTGTCCGCTCGGAACTGGACGCCTAGCGCAATCGGCCAAAGTACCCTGCTTTGATTCCCCAGTTTTCGTAAAGATGGGAACTAAGCATAGCTGCGCTTGTATTCGCGTGCGCGATGACCTCGTCCTGAACGCTGCTCAGCCACTGCGCTGTATCCGGGTAGGCTTGTATGAGGCGCGGAAACACGCTGCGCTGTAAGTACGCGCCTGCATCCGAAGCAGCCTGCTGAACAAGGTAGGCCTGCAGTTCGTTGACGCACAGGTAGTCATCTTCTATATCGTACTTGCGCCAAGCCAAATGCAAAAGCCAAAATTGCCGTACTGTTTTAGGCATGTCATCCCACAGCTTCTGGCAAAGCTGGCGGTATGCATCGTCCTGAAAAAAGAGGGCGTGCGACGCTTCGTGGTTGGCAAATAGAAACCTAAGGCTTGGGGTGCTTTCCCTGGCTATCGATATGATTGCGCCTGTACCTTCGCTTAGGCTGCCGGAAGTATTCTTAACTAAAATACCGTAGCGCACAAGCAGATCCAGTAATTCCAGTTCTTGCGGGTTTAAGTTAAAGCCGGATTCCAAGGCTAGTTTGTAAAACGAGCACAGGGTCCACACCGGATAATCGTGGGCGTTCCACGCATGTAATCCAGCCAGTTCCGCATCCGTTGCCAGGCGGCCGCGAAAGCCGGGTTTTTCCGCAAAAAAAGCCAAGCGCTTAAGAAATTGATCCTGTACGGCGTAGTCGGCAAAATCCAGCACCAGCGTATGCGGCAGCACATCCCATCGGTACAAATCGTAGGGCTTGCCTTGTGCACCAATGGCCAAAAGGCTGTATAGATCCGCCGGCATGGGTCCGCCAGCCGGAAACAGGGCGCAATCCAGAAAGACGCTATCGCTCTGTACGGAAAATGCTTTGGTGCCAAGTAGGGCGGCCGGGACAGCCAGATAGGAACCGGCTTTAAGGCTAGCGGTCCAGGTTTTTTCTGCATGTATGCGCACGGTGCCGGTTTTGGCTAACGCTATGCTTAGGTACAATGCACGATCCTGTGGTGGCGGGAAGTCTAGCTGCACAGGCTGGCCACTTTGTGCGTCCATGCGTGCAGACAGGCTACTGGACAAGCGCGCAGTTGTGGTGCTAGACCAGCCAAGAAAGCGCGGAAGGACTTCTACCGAACTAAGACGGGCTGTACCGCTTCCTAGGAGCTCGAGGGAAAACGCTTCTACCGGCATACTTAGTGGAATATGGTGTGCAAGCGCTGCGTTTGCATAAGCGGGCAGCTGTATGCGTAGGAAGGCTTCCTTGTCGCCGGCCTTGGAAAACAGGCTAAGGCTTAGCGGCTGCGTGGACTGCAGACTAAGCACCAGGTCGTAGTGTGGCTGTGCGTCGAGGAGCGGCTTTACGCGGTAGCTACGGACACTGTGCTCGTCATCGAGTACAGCTGCATACTGTGCATCCTCTGCAAGCAGCACAAGCTGCTGGCCATCTGGCCCGCGAGTTTCCACACCGGCAACAGTCTGGGCAAAACACGATGCTGCAAAAACGACACAGGCTGCACAGACAGCCGTCAGCATGGGTTTATTCAAAGGCCAACATGCTCCGCACCACGAGCTGGGCTACCTGGTACACGCGCTCCGGACTCAGGCTGCCGTCCACCGCGGTAAGCATGCCCCAGCGGCCGGAAAAATCTTCAGGCAAACTGGGAAGGGCCAAAAGGATACGGGTCAGGTTACGGTCGGAGGGTTCCAGCTGGCGGTTTTTCGCAAAAATGGTCGACGCCGTAGCACGAAGGAATCCGGCCAGCGCTATATGGAAGAAGAAGTGGTCATCCTTGAAGGCTGCACCGCCAAGATCGCTGAGCGTATGCTCCATCCT
>JAKQNL010000286.1 GCA_029565815.1 Spirochaetota bacterium
AAAGCCCCATCGATGGCCACGATCGCATGCACGCCGGGGTGGACATGGCCGCTCCGAGCGGTACCGATGTGCTTGCAGCGCGGGCTGGCACCGTAAGCGCAACCGGTATAGACAGCGCACTTGGACTTTATGTCATCATATCCCACGAAGGAAACTGGCGCACCGTGTATGGCCATTTATCCGCTGTAAATGTCGAGTTGAACCAATTGGTTCTTTCGGGTACAATCATTGGCGCGGTAGGCTCCACGGGTTTGTCCACCGGTCCGCATCTGCATTTTGAGATACGGTCCGGAGGCTCTACCAGGGATCCATCTAGCTACATACCCGGAATGGCACCATGAACCGACGGACAGTACTGCTAGCTTTGTGCTTTATTATTTTCGCATCCCAGGTTCCGGCCGACGGCCTGCGCACGGCGATTGCGGCTACGGTGGTACTGGACGCATCCCGCCCGGAAACAGTCGTAACATTGCGCTACAACGAAGCCGTTGGCGTGTTTTTACCCACCGATCAGCTGTTCATCAAAGGCGTCGAGTTTGAGCTGCGCATACCCTCGGCGGCTAAAGGTTCCGAGTCCAGTATCCAGTGGGCGCTGTATTCCGGTGTATCGCCGGCTCCTTCCTTGGAACAGGTGGAATATGACACGACTGTCGTTGCCATGCAGGTGCTTCCGTCACGTGTGTCGCTTATCCTCAAAG
This sequence comes from Spirochaetota bacterium, assembly GCA_029565815.1. Lineage (GTDB taxonomy): Bacteria > Spirochaetota > Spirochaetia > Treponematales > UBA12059 > JAKLIU01. The sequence goes on from JAKQNL010000286.1 coordinate 699, forward strand.
TGCCGGTACTCGATCGCCATGATTTGCGCAGTGACGCTTTTGCCACCGTTATCCCAAAGGTGATAAAAGCGAGCGGCTTTCCGGTTTTGTTCAAGCTGTCCGGTTTGGGCAAAGGTTTTACCGCTGCCCTTGAAAAAGCCGACTTCAAACTGATTATACGCCCCATCATCGGTGACGAAGGCGGCATACGCCTCAACTATCTGTTCCCCGAAGGTGGGGACAAAGCACCCGTTTCGGTCTTTCTGGACGACAGGCGCGTGGATGATCCGTCCGGCGTCATCGTGGCCAGAAAAGGTTTGCGCCTCTTGCGTGTCAGCGCTCCGGGCTATCGCGAGGAAGTCCTGTCGCTAGACATAAGCGCTGGCCGGATTAGCCCGGTCAGCATAAGCCTGTATCCGGACGTTCCCCGTGTAAGCTTTCAGGCACCCGCCGGCACGGTCATAACCTTGGACGGTCAGCCTGTTAGCCCGGACCAGATGACCGCTTTGGCGCTTGAGCCAGGTGAACATACGGTAACCTGCCGCATCGGGGATTACACCATGACCAGAAAGTTCACCGCGCTCCGCGGAAAAGTCTACACCGTGGTGCTGTCCGTGGACTTGAACGTAAGTTCGCAACCTTAAAGCTATGGCCCAACTAAACCTTGCATCATGGAACGTAAACGGAATACGCGCTGCTTCTGGAAAAGGCTTTTTTGAGTGGCTTAAGGAAACTTCACCCGATGCCGCATGCATACAGGAAACCAAGGCAGACCCATCCCAGCTGACCAAGGAATTTTTCCAGGCAACGGATGGGCAGGGCAGGGCCTACCATGCGTATTGGGCAAGTGCGAAACGCCGCGGCTATTCCGGTGTCGCTATCTACACACGCATAGAACCAAAAAGCGTGCGCGTGCTTGGCGTAGACGAGTATGACGATGAAGGACGCTACCTGGAAGCGGACCTTGGCGACATAGTGCTTGCTTCTGCTTATTTCCCAAACAGCCAGGAAGCAGGCGCGCGCTTATCGTACAAACTGGGTTTTTGTAATGCGGTGCAAGCTCGTCTTGATGAACTAAAGGCTGCCGGCCGGCATGTTGTATTGTCCGGCGACTACAACATAGCGCATCAAAGCATAGACCTTTCGCACCCCAAGGCAAACGAGGGTAACCCGGGTTACCTGCCGGAGGAACGCGCGTGGCTGGATGATTTTTTACAGGCTGGCTATACCGATACGTTTAGGCACTTGCATCCGGGGCAAGGCGGGCACTACAGCTGGTGGAGCTACCGCATGCGCGCCCGCGAAAAGGATATAGGCTGGCGGCTCGATTACCATTGCGTGAACGATGGGCTTCTGTCCGCACTTACAAGAGCAGCCATTTCTAAAAGCGTTATGGGCTCGGACCATTGCCCGGTAACCATAGCACTGGAACTGTAGTTTTTTTCATGAAACTGCGCCTGTAAGGAGCATGTATGACTATCAAGTATAACGCCCCGCTAACGCTCACTTTTACGCTGCTGTGCGGCGCCGTATTGCTTTTGGATATGGTGGTTCCCGGGCTGGTGGAAAATTGGTTTTCCGTACCCGGCCGTGGAGGCTTTGAGGCCGGATCGTTTCAGTCCTATGTGCGCCTTTTTTCCCATATATTTGGCCATGCGGACCTGAACCACTTTTTGTCTAATTTTTCTTTCATACTGCTTTTGGGCCCGATACTGGAAACCAACTACGGTTCCGCCGGCTTAAGCATCATGATAGTGATTACCGCCGTAGTTACCGGCCTACTGAACGTGCTTTTGTTCTCTACCGGTCTTATGGGAGCTTCGGGCATAGTGTTCATGATGATTTTGCTGTCATCGTTCACCAACTTTGGTAAGGGTGAAGTTCCTATTACGTTTATTCTGGTGCTCGTGCTGTATCTTGGACGCGAGGTGGTGAACGCGTTTACCGCAAACGATATTTCCGAATTCGGCCATATTATAGGCGGACTGTGCGGCAGCGTCTTCGGCTATCTAAAACCGGCAAAACGATAAGCGCCGGTTCAAGCGCAAGACAGAGCCTTCTGCGCTTGCGTTTACATTCCTATGGACTATACTGGAAACGGCGCTTTGATTGTGCGCATCCAGACACAGGAGGCGTAATGACTGACATACGGGACCAGGTAAAGGCATTCGTAATCGACACCAACGTTCTGATACACTATCCGGAAGCGATCATGTCCTTCAAGGACAACGAGATCGTGCTGCCGCTTCAGGTGCTTGAAGAGCTTGACGGCCTAAAAACCTATCCCGATCAGCGTGGCAAAAGCGCGCGCGAGGCCATACGCTTTCTGGACAAGATAGCAGGCAAAGGCAATCTGAATTCCGGCGTCAAACTGGACAACGGCTCAACCCTTCGGGTGTCGCTTGCGCAGCCGCGCAGCATGCCTGTTGGCCTGGATGCTATGAAAAACGACAACGCGATTATCCTGTGCGCGTACCAGCTTCAGGAAGAAGGCCGCCAGGTGTTCTTCGTGTCCAAGGACATAAACGCCCGCGTCAAAGCCACCGCCTTGGGCTTACGCGCTGTGGATTACGAAAAGCAAAAGGTTGATATAGCTTCGCTGTATACCGGCGTGATCGAGTCCGACGTGCCGGCCGACCAGATTGCTCAGTTGGACGGCACTGGGGAATTGCCCTGGCGCGAGCCGCTTAAAGCAAACCAGTTTGCCGTCCTTCGTTCCGGCGGACAAGACAGGCTTGCCCGCTGGGATCCAGCCATCGGCGCGCTCCGTGCCGTAACACAGGACCTGGGTTCTATTTCCGGAATCAGTCCGCTCAATGCACGGCAACGCGTTGCTTTGGAACTCCTTATGGACGACAGCCTTAACCTTGTTACCCTTGTGGGCAAGGCGGGCACGGGTAAAACCCTTTTGGCCATCGCGGTCGGACTACGCAAAGTATTCGATGAAAAACGATATACCCGCATGCTGGTGTCCCGGCCCGTGGTGCCTGTGGGCAAGGACATAGGCTTTTTGCCCGGCGAGAAGCAAGCGAAGATGTCCGCCTGGATGCAGCCAATTTTTGATAACCTCGAGTACATCATGACGGTACACAAGCGAGACAAGATTAAAAGCGTTGACCAGCTGGTAAAAGACAAATTCATCGAGATAGAAGCCCTGTCATACATCCGTGGCCGCTCGCTTCCCAACCAGTTTATCGTGATAGACGAAGCCCAGAACCTTACGCCCCACGAAATAAAGACCATCGTGTCCCGCGCCGGCGAAGGCTCCAAAGTGGTGCTTACGGGAGACCCCGACCAAATCGACAACATGTACCTGGATGCGAATTCCAACGGCCTGTCCTACCTGGTGGACCGCTTCAAGGGCCAGCGTGTGTTTGGCCATGTTACCTTGCAAAAGAGCGAACGCAGCGAATTGGCCGAGCTTGCATCTATGTTGCTGTAGCTGTTCATGTGCGCCTAAATGCTTGCCCCCGTGGCCTGTGCGGGTGTAAGCTAGCTCTGTCGGCAGTCATATGCCGAGGCAAAAAAGGAGCCACAGCTATGTATGGACAGATGCAGTCGGAACTGAACGCGAAACTGGCCCAGATAAAGGCCGAAGGGCTTTACAAGAGCGAGCGCGTCATCACCACGCCGCAAGGCGCACTCATATCGGTAAAGACGGGCAAGGAAGTCATAAACTTTTGCGCCAACAATTACCTCGGTCTTGCCAACGACGAGTCGGTGCGCAAGGCGGCTATACAGGCCATGGAAACCTGGGGCTACGGTCTGTCCAGCGTGCGCTTTATCTGCGGCACCCAGGCGCCCCACAAGGAACTGGAAAAACGAGTTAGCGAATTTTTGGGGCTGGAAGACACCATACTGTTCAGTTCCTGCTTCGACGCAAACGGCGCTGTGTTCGAGCCGCTGTTAGATCAGGATTGCGCTATCATTACCGATAGCTTGAATCACGCATCCATCATTGACGGCATACGCCTGTGCAAGGCCGAGCGCTTCATCTACGAGCACAACGATTTCTCCGACCTGGAAACTAAACTTAAGGCAGCATCCGCAAAGCGCCTGCGCCTGGTGGTCACCGATGGTGTTTTCTCCATGGACGGCGACATAGCAGACCTGAAATCCATCTGCGATCTGGCGGAAAAATATAACGCCATGGTGATGGTCGACGATTCCCATGCTACCGGCTTTGTTGGCAAAACCGGCCGCGGCACACACGAGCATAACGGTGTAATTGGTCGTGTCGATATTATAACAACCACATTCGGTAAGGCTTTGGGCGGCGCTTCCGGCGGCTGCATTTCCGGCAAGGCGGAGGTGGTTGAGTTCCTTCGCCAGAAAGCCAGGCCATACCTGTTCTCCAACACCCTCATGCCGGCAATAGTCGGCGGTACGCTGCGTGTACTGGAGATGCTTGGTTCTTCCACGGCGCTGCGAGACAAGCTGGAAGCAAACACCAAACGCTTCCGCGACGGCATGACCAAGGCCGGCCTTGATATACGCCCCGGCACGCACCCTATTACCCCGGTCATGCTGTATGACGAGAAACTGGCCCACGCCATGGCCGACCGCCTCCTGGAAGAAGGCATCTATGTTATCGGTTTCAGTTTCCCAGTAGTGCCGCGCGGCAAGGCGCGCATCCGTGTGCAGATATCGGCTGCCCACAGCACCGAACAGATAGACAAGGCCATAGCCGCGTTTGCAAAGGTTGGCGCAGAGCTTGGAGCGATAAAAAAATAGCTTGATTGAGGGGCGACCTACGCCCTGCGCTACGATAAAAAAGCCGCCCTGGTGGGGCGGCTTTTTTATCACTCTGTGGGAGCTGCAATTAGAAGGGCAACAGCTTTTTGCCGTGCTTTTCTTCCAGCATCTCGGCCATGGACAGGTACAGGGCCGAAGCGCCGCATGCAATGCCTTCCCAGCCGGCAATGCGGCCTATCAGTTCGTTCCCGGTCCAGTCGCGCAGCACCAAGAGCAGGAAGAGCACGTCCAGCGTAACAAAGACAAAGGTAAGCACTTTGCTGGCTTTGAGCGTGCCTATGGTCATGCCAACAGAGAACAAGCCCCACACCGCCAAAAACCAGCCCATTTCGACTGCGCTCGGTGCGGCCGCAAATCCAAGCTTGGGGAATACCCAGGT
>JAKQNL010000305.1 GCA_029565815.1 Spirochaetota bacterium
TCGGCTGTGCCGGCTGTTTCTGCTTATCTGGATGATATGGGTTTCAACCGCTTGCTCTTGGTGCTTGCAGATGCGCTGTACCAGGGCGGTTCGCGTACCCACGCACTAAGCCTGTGGCGGGATATTGCCGTTTCCGCGCAAGCCCCATACTCTGCGGTGGCATTAAAGCGCATAGCGGATCCACAGAGCGCTATCAGAACCAGACCCTAGTGCTTTACATGGACTGCCTGCTACGGTTTAGGAGTAGCGCTAGGACAGCGGAACGGCCTTAAAGCCCTTAGTGCATTTCTTTAAGTATCGATTTTACCAGGGTTTTTATGAACGGATCCACAATAGAATAGACGCGCCGAGTTTTTTGCACTTCTGCGCTTACGATGCCGTTTTGTTTAAGAATGGCCAGGTGCTGGCTGATAACCGGCTGGGGCTGCTTGAGGCATTGCCATAGATCGGATACACAGGGGTCTTCTTCCCGGGCTATGAGGCACAAGAGGCGCAGCCGTATGGGGTGGCCCACCGCTTTAAGCTTGCGGGCGTATTCCATGATAGGCTTATCCGGACATGGCAAAATTTCGTTCATGCATGGATTGTATCAGGGGATTACGACCTTTTCAACAGGCCCTGCATCTCCCGTTCGCTGCGCTGCTTTAAGTAGCGGGATAGAGCTGCCTGCTCGGCTTCGTCCATCCGGTCTATGGACAGGCCCATGACCGCGCCGTTTCGTACCAGCGAGCATGAACACGAGAATATGTCGCGGTCCACACGGAGCGATGCGTCTTCTATGACAGTCCCCGTTTCCATATCCGCGGTGATAGACGGCATATCCGGCACAAAGGACAAGCCGCTGGATGATATGGTTTCTATGCGCCCGGAAACCGGAGCCATGCTTACAGGATGACTGAACGCGAAATCCAGCTTGTCCCACTGGCCGGGCACCTGCCGGTCGGATATCCTGGCTTCGTCCACCACCACATAGCGCTTTATGATACGCTGGAATCGGTCCACTTCCAGCCTGTCGGAAAAATCTTCGCGCACCACACCGTTTACGCCCAGGTAGGATGCCTTTGCAGCTTCCTCAAACGGAAAATACTCGCCCTTAAGGATGAGCGCCACACAGGAAGTTTTTGGCCGGCTGGCGCGAAGGTTTACCACCAGGGATTTCCAGTGGCGCGGAAAGTCGCGAGCGCTAACAACTAGGGCGTCCGGGCAAATTTCATCCAGATTGTCCAGGGCCTTAAGGGGATCGCGGTAGCGTATCACGTCCAGGCCAAGCGGTTTTATATAAAAACCGGACAAGGCAGCAATGGCATCGTCCGCTATGACCAAAAGGGCTTTCATTCGCTACCCTTGTTGATTACGGTGTAGCCGACTATGTACCAGATGTCGTCGCGCTTTTCCATGTCGTAGGTGTATTCTTTTACCAGGTGAAAGCCCGGGTAGGCGAATTTCTGTACAACGATGACGGTTCCGGATGTTGCTCCGTAGCGCGTTTCTATTATGTCGAAGGACGACGGAATGACCACGATGTCCGAGTCGACGGTCGATGCCATCAGGTCCACCCGGTAGCTTTCCAGCATGCGCCGCCGTCCGTCGTCGGACTCCCGGTCGTATGCGCGCTTTCGGTCCGGGTTGGCTCGCAACAGGCGCTCGATATCCAGGTACAGGAAAAACTCGTTCCACAGGCTTTTCTGCCGCGCGTTGATGGTTCGCCTGACTACTTCATCGGGGGCAAGGCGTTCGGCTTTAAGGAGCTCGCCGGTGCGCGCGGAAAATGCGGTGGAGGACAAGGGCGTTGGGGCTCCGGGCCGCAACGACAGGGTTAGTATGTTGGACTGCAGGCTCTGAACGGATACCGCGCGCGAACTAAGTTCCGGCCAAAAGGTGCATCGCACCAGGAATGCGCCGGGTTTGGTCATGGCTACGTGGTCGCGCAGGTCTTCTACAAACGAGTATTCCTCTCCGGGTTGTATGGCAAGCTCGCGGTAAAAGGCCGGCCCTTCCGATGCCATTGCCCGTTTCCATGCGTCCGATGCTTCCAGGGCCCGGTTGGTGGCGGTGCTTACGCTGAATGAAACCGACAGCCTGCGCTCCTCCGCCAGCTTAAAGCGGTAGGCCATGGGGCTGTCGTTGCGTATGGTTACTTTTACGGGAATTTCATCGCCGGGAACATACATGCGTTTATCAAAAAAGCTTATCGATACGGTGGCCTGCGCAAATGCTCCGCTTAGGGCCAATA
>JAKQNL010000306.1 GCA_029565815.1 Spirochaetota bacterium
GTGTTTTGTAAGGAAGACCTCTAAAAACCGAAGTCTTTAGAGGTTCCCTTATGTTTTTTTCCTTTAGCGCGCGCGCACGCGGTCCTACACGCGTATTAATAGCGTAATCGACTCTATGAAAGGCGGTTGGCTATGAAACGAAAGGGTACAGCGGTATTATTCCTTGCGGCACTCGGTCTCCTGGCGGCGTGCGTGGGCGGGCCGGCTACAGCGCCATCTGGCGCTACAAGGCCCTCGGGCTCGAAGCAGTGGGTTTTTCAACTGGGCGCGATGGGCGTAGACAAGCTGCAGCCGTTTCAGGTTGCTTCCTACGACAAGCCCGGGGCTGTATACCCTGCCGAGACCGATACTGAGATTTTTGGCCGGCTGGCCTGGCTGAATGCCCTGTTGGACAGCTTTGACCTGCACGCAAGGCTGAATTTGGACGAAAAAGAGAAACTGTATAGGGCTCTGTTTACGGCGATTCCGGCCCTTCCTACCGACGATTACTACCGCGTGGTGGCCATAGGACAGTTTTTTGACCCTAAGACGCCGCTGATTTTTTACATGCGGCTCTATGAAGCGGCTCAAACAGCGCCAGAGAGCACCAGAGGCATTCTGGCGCTCATAGGTAATTTTATTATTACCGAAGATAAGGCTACGGGGCGTCCAAGCCGCAAGCCCATGAGCGACATGATCATGCCGCAGTATTTCTGGTCTTCGCTCGGAATATGCTTTGACGACGGCCACGTGGTAAAGGGAAGCTACTTGTACTCCGAGGAAGTAAAAAAAGACTTGATAAGCGAAGCGGGCGGCAACAGGGCGATGGAGCTGATCAACCTTGCCGATTTCTATATCAAGGACGAGTTGCCGGATAACGATAGCACCGTGCCTGCGATGCTTGAAGAAGTCTGGCTAAGCGGCGCGTCGACGGAAATGAGGGTGGCCTCCCGGATGAACCTGGCGCTGTTCCACCTTGCCCATGACGATCTGGCCGGAGCCCAGCGTATGCTTATAGACGCCCAAAACGCGGCAAACGGCATAAGCGATCCGGATTTCCGCTCCGTGCTGGACGTACAGCTACCGCATATGATTGAGTTATATAGACGTTTGACCGATTAGGAGACAGCATTGTTCGAACCATCCGTTTACAAGGCGCGCCGCGCGGCGCTGATACAAAAACTAGCTGCAATGGGGATTCACGACGGTGTTGCCCTGTTCCCCGGCAACCGCGAAAGCCCCATGAACTACGCGGACAATACCTACCGTTTCCGCCAGGATTCCAGCTTTTTGTACTACTTTGGCCTGGCCGAGCCGGGCATGGCGGCGGCTATCGATTTGGCAAGCGAAAAGTCCGTGCTGTTCGCCGACGATATCAGCCTTGACGATATGGTGTGGACCGGACCTAAGGCATCGGTGCGGGAACAGGCCGACAGTGCGGGAATCGATGCAGCCGAGCCTTTGTCGACGCTGAGCGGTTTTTGTGCCGCTAAGCGCATGTTGTACCTGCCCCCGTACCGCATGGACATCCAGGCCCAGCTGGCCGAATTGACTGGCGTTGCCCTGGGGGCGGTGCCGGGTGGGGCGAGCATGGAGCTTATACGGGCTGTGATAGCCATGCGCGAGATAAAAGAAGACCGCGAAATAGAACGCATCGAGCGCGCGGTGGATTGCTCCATCGATATGCACCTGGCGGTGATAACAACGGCCAAGCCAGGTATGAGCGAAGCCCAGCTGATGGCCCTTGCATACCGGGAAGCCCTTACTGGCGGCGGCATGCCATCCTTTCCGCCCATAGCGACCACGCGCGGCTCAGTCCTACACAACCACGGCTACGGCAATACGCTGACCGATGGAGGCTTGTTCCTTCTGGACGCCGGTGCAGAGACCGATGACGGCTATTCAGGCGACCTGACCAGCACCTTTCCCATCGGTCGGCGCTACAACGATAGGCAGCGGGCTGTGTACCAGATCGTACTGGACGCTGGCAGGGCAGCCAGCCAGGCAATAGCACCGGGCGTGCCCTACCGGCAGGCTCACTTTGCGGCGGCCAGGGTTATAGCACAGGGCCTTAAAGGCCTTGGGCTTATGAAGGGCGATATGGAAGCGGCAGTGGCCGATGGGGCGCACGCACTGTTCTTTCCGCACGGGGTGGGCCACCAGATGGGCCTGGATGTGCACGACCTAGAAGCATTAGGCGAGATCCATGTGGGCTATCCAGAAGGCGAGCACAAGAGCGCCCAGTTTGGCCTAAAGAGCCTGCGTATGGCAAAACCGGTTCGGGCTGGCATGGTGCTTACCGTCGAGCCGGGCATCTACTTCATAGAAGGCCTTATCGACATCTGGAAGCGCGAAGGAAAATTCACACAGTATATTAACTACGCAGAGCTTGAGTCCTGGCGCGCCCTTGGGGGCTTCCGCAACGAGGAAGACTGGCTGGTTAGCCAATCTGGTGCCCGCCGCCTGGGCAAGCCTTTTGACAAGTCTATCGCAGCCATGGAGGGCTACCGGGGGGCTTAACGGCACAGCGTTATAAAGAGACCTGTACAGGCGCCGGCGCAAGAGCCGGCGCCTTTTTTTTATGCCAAGGGGACGCCAGACGTTTCCGTTGTGGTTGGTTCCGCGGCCTCTTCTAGCCTCCCATGTTTTTCCAGCTCACGCAGGGACGGCAGGAAGAAGGCAACAAGCGCAACAACGATGCACAGCCCGCCGCCTACCAGATACCACACGCGCAGGCCAAGTAGGTCGCTTAAGGGGCCTGCAATCATGAGGCTTAGGGGCATCATTGCCGTACATGCGGCGCCTATGAGGCTGAATACCCGTCCCTGCATGTCTGGCCGTATGACCGACTGGAATATGGCGTTTAAGGGGCCGTTGGCGAACACCTGGGCAAAGGAAGTGAAAAAACCCGTCACCAGGAGGAGGGGAAAGGCCCCCGCCGGAATAAAGCCGACCATGGCGACGCCCAGGCCAATGCCCAGTATGCCAATAAGCGAAGTGGTCATGCGGCGCTTAAATCCGCCCCAGGCCGACAGGATAAGGCCACCGGCTATCATACCAACGCCAAAGGCGGCCTCGACCCAAGCAAGCTCCATGGCTCCCTTGCCGAAAATGTCTTTAATAACCAGGGGCTGAAGGGAAGAGCTGGGTATTAACAGGAAGTTCAGGAACATGGCGATAAATAAGAGCGTACGAAGTCCCGGCCACTTGAGCGCGTAGGACAGGCCGGCTTTCATGTCTTTCCAGTAGGAGCCTTTGCCCGACACGGGGTTTAAGCCGTGTTGCGACGGTATGCGCACGAAAAACAGCGGGACGATCGCCATGCAGGCCGTG
>JAKQNL010000311.1 GCA_029565815.1 Spirochaetota bacterium
TTGTAAACGCCGCAAAAAGCTGTGATGCCATCGTTGTCGCGTACGGGCCGTTTTTGATGGAAAGCCTAGAGGAAACCCGGCCGGAGGATTGGGCTGCCATGGCTTGGGCAAATCTAGCCTTGCCCGGCATGCTTGCTTCCGCTGCAGCCAGGGCTATGGCAAGCCGGGACGGCGGCAGAATCTTGCTGTTCGGCGGAACCAGAACGGAAACCGTCCGGGGCTTTAAGAAAAACGCCGCCTATGCTGCTAGCAAGACCGGCCTGGGCGTTGTGGTCAAGTCTGTGGCCGCCGAATATGCAAGCCGGGGCGTATCGGCTGCGCTCCTGTGCCCGGGCATGGTGCGTACCGAATACCAGGACCCGGCCTTCAGGCAGCGTATGGATGCGTTATCCCCTCGCGGCAGCCAAAGCGAGCCGGCTGCAATAGCCAGCGTTGCCCTATGGCTTCTATCCGGCGGTATGGACACCTGTAACGGAGCAATAATCAACGCGGATGAAGGCCTCTATGCCCTGTGATACGGCAAGCAGCAGGCTTGTATGCGAAAAAAGCGAGAAAATGCATGATTTTAGTAGCTTAGTGATTGATACTTCGACCGCAATCGCCGAGAATAATGTCGAAGGTGCGCAGAGTGTCTTCATGTGATAGGTCGTTGACGGCCGGATATATTCGCCGTACAATCTATCAGACAATGTATAAAGGCTACGATGGAAGAGGAGCGCTATGACCAATAACGATATCGTTCCTGGTTTTGACGACGAGAAGGACGACAGTCTCAAAATCAGGCTTCAGAAACTCGAACATGTAGAGCATTGTCTGGCACTGTTTCTTACCGGTTATATAGACACATACAACTCGAATTTCTTCCAGAAGCGCGTCGGCAAGGCAATAGACGCCGGCTACACCCGCCTGGTGTTCAACTGCGGCGGCCTGAACTACGTTTCATCCACCGGCATCGGTTCCTTCACTGCCTTCCTCAAGGCTGTAAAACCCCGGGGCGGCGACATCGTGCTTTTGGAAATACAGCCAAAAGTCTACGAGGTGTTCCAGCTGCTCGGCTTCTCACAATTCTTCAATATCAAGGACAATCTAGACGAAGCCATGGCTTTCTTCCAGCAGGGCAGCCAGGTAAGCACCCAAACGGCCTTCCCAAAGATTTTTTCTTGCCCCATCTGCAACAAAAAGCTTAAAGCGGCCAAGCCCGGCCGATTCCGCTGCTCGGGGTGCAAGACCATCTTGGCCATAGACAACTCCGGACAGGTGTTCTTGGGCTAAAGCCGGCGTTTGCCGGTTCCCGGAACCGTATTTCTGCACCCAGGAGGAGCCGCATGGCCGGAATGAACAAGGTTGAGCAGTATCTGATTGACCTGGACGTTTCTTATGAAGAAGCGGCCGCCAACACGTTTTACGTGAATGACGAGGTGCGCGGCCTGCCGGGGTTGGCCATTACGGTGGAAGAGCCGGTGGTTATCGTGCGCGGTAAGGTTATGCCCCTGCCCAAAAAGCGGGATCCAGAGTTTTACGAAGCCCTCCTTAAACTGAATGCCACGGACATCGTACACGGAGCATACGGCATAGAAGGCTCCGACGTGGTCATCGTGGATACCCTGGAATACGACACAATGGACAAAAGCGAGTTCGAGGCAAGCTTGGACGCAATCGGTATGGCTTTGGCCAGGCACTACACCGTGCTTGGCAAGTATCGGGACTAGTGATACAGGAGGGGTATGATGGGAATATTTGACAGGTTTAAGACGGTTGTATCGTCCAATATCAATGACCTAATTTCCAAGGCGGAGAACCCGGAAAAGATGCTCAACCAGCTGGTCATAGACATGAACCAGCAGATGATAGACTCCAAAAAAGCCGTAGCCAGCGCAATAGCCGACGAAAAGCGCATAGAGCGCGAGCTTGGCGAGCAGAAGCGCCTGGCCGATGACTGGGAACGGAAAGCTGTTATAGCGGTTAAAGCCGGCCGGGACGATCTGGCCAAGGAAGCTCTTTTGCGCAAGCAGGAAGCGGAAAACTACTACCTGCAGCTTAAGCCGCAATGGGAATCCCAAAAAGTAGCTGTGGACAAGCTTAAGGAAACCCTCCGCCAGCTTCAGAACAAGATCGACGAAGCGTCGCGCAAGAAGAATATCCTTATCGCACGGGCAAAACGCGCCCAGGCCCAGGAAAAGATACAGAAAACCCTGTCCAGTATGTCTGGCAACACCAGCGCATTCGATACCTTCGACCGTATGGCCAAAAAGGTGGACGAACTGGAAGCCCGCGCCGATGCGTCGCTGGAACTGGCGGATCTGTCCAAGAGCACCTCGCTGGAAAACGAATTTGCCAAACTGGAATCCTCCGGCGCGGGCGGCGATGTGCTCCTAGAGGAACTGAAACGCAAAATGGTAACCGACGGATCCTCGTCCGATCAAACGGGCGGCCAATAGCAGCCGTATGCGCGTGCTCTTCCTGGGTACGGAAGAGGAATTGTCTAGATCATACCTGCGGGAGGAAAGCCTGGTCTTTCCTCCCGTTGTTTTATGGGATGGATACGAGCGCGCCATCGATTCGGCTGATGCAGTATTAGCACCTGCATGGCGCCTTATTCTGCAATACAAGCCGCCATGGCCCTTGCCTGTCTATGCGTGCGGAACGCTTGAGTTTATGGACGATGCTTTTGCGCTTGGCTGCACCGATTATCTGGTTGAGCCCTGGCTGTGCGCGGAAATGACAGCGCGCGTCCGGGCACGGGCATGCACCCTGCATCTGTCGTGCGGCCTGCACTTTACGCCTGCAAGCGCGATGCTCTGTGGACCCTGTGGAAGCCTGCGCCTGAGCCACACACTGCTACGGCTATTTCGGGTGCTGGCTGCAAACCGCGGCAGGACCATACGCTCAAACGAACTCGCTACGCTTGCAGGTATACCCAGCGGTTCTTCCCGTGCGCTAGCGATGGCAGTGTGTCGCTTGCGGGTTATACTCGCCCGTTTATGTGGGCCACAGGGCTCGGATCTTATCCTCGCCGATGGCGGCGGATATATGCTTGCCGGCGAATAGATGCTTTCCGCATCCTGTCTGTGGATAACATGTGGACAACGCGTGGCCTCGTTATCTGTCAAGCACTTTTCTATAAAAGCTTTCATTTTTTACAAACAAAATACTTGACTGCATTATATAGGTAAAAGCAAAACATTGCCTGGTAATACATTAGAAGCTCAAAGCTACAGTCGTTATTTAATTGCCTTGTCTTTACATACCTGGGCTTACAACAAAATTGGAGATTCTATCGGCATGGCCTTGTGGATAAGTTGTTGATAGCCGGAAATAAGCTGTGCATTTCTGCCATTGCCAATGAACAGGGTGCATGCTACAGTTTATTCCTATGAAGAAGCTGGCCTTGGTGTCTGCCCGGTATGCGGTAATCCTGCTGGCTGTTCAGCTTGTCGCAGCTGTAGTTATGGCAGCATCTGCCCTCGATAAAGGCACATTTAGCACGCTCCTGGATACTGTGCAAGGCGTTCCCTATGCAGCCATGCCTATTGCCTGTATCTGCGCGTGCGCGCTAAGTTTCTTCCCTATAAACAGACTGTATACCAAGCGTTTCTACGGATACGCTACGCTCATTGGACTTAACCTGGTGTTTTTGTCCCTGCCTGCCGCGGCGCTCCGTTTTGGC
>JAKQNL010000231.1 GCA_029565815.1 Spirochaetota bacterium
TCCAGCCGCAGCTGTCCCGTAAACGCATCCGCAGCAGCCGAAGCGCCTAGACTGGCAGCCTCCAGCTCCGAGCCAAAGAGGGGGAACACAAAGGACGGAGCAAAGCCGGAAGCAACCTGTCCCCAGTACAGCTTGTCATAGGCATCATCCCCGGGAAAATACAACCAGCCAGATCCGCCATTCCCGGTGCCTTGAGCCCAGGAAGCCGACGCGCACGCCAAGGCAGCCAAAGACGACAGCAAAAGCGTACAGCAGGCGCCCCTTGCGCTACGCATGGAACAACCTACGCCCTTCCGTACACATCATCCAGGCGTATTATATCATCTTCACCCAGATACTGGCCAACCTGGGTTTCTATAATAGCCAGATCTACCTTGCCTTCGTTTTCCAGCCGGTGCACGCCGGCAATGGGAATATACACTGATTCGTTAGTACGCACGATGCGCTGCTCGCTGTCCACCGTAACCGTAGCCGTGCCGGAAACCACAACCCAGTGTTCGCTGCGGTGCAGGTGTTTTTGCAAGGAAAGCTTACGACCTGGCTTTACCACAATGCGCTTGATCTTAAAGTTGTCACCTTCGTCCAACAGCGTGTAAGAACCCCAGGGCCTGTGAACCGTACCGTGATATTCTGTTAACCCTGCCCGCTTGCCGCCGCTGGCTTTAAGCGCGTCTACGATCTTTTTTACGTTCTGGGCCTCGCCGCGCTTGGCTACCAACAGCGAGTCTTCCGAATCTATGACGATGCAATCCTCCATGCCCACGAGGGCTACCACCCTTCCCGATGACTGAATGAGGCTGCCTTTTGAGCCGTGCTGGACCAAATTGTCATCGAGTGTATTGCCGGAAGCGTCCTTTGGCCTGACACCGTACAGCGAGTCAAAACTGCCCAGATCGTTCCATCCAAGCGAAGAACGAACGCAAGCCACCTGTCGGCTTTTTTCCATTACTGCATAGTCGATCGAGTTGGCCGGAATGGAAGCCATATCCTCTAAGCGCGGCTCGGCCATTTCATAGCCCAGCGAATCGTCCTTGCGCTTGGCTGCTTTTTCCCATGCGGCCACACACGCTTCATACATGGCCGGCTCCAGCTGTT
Source organism: Spirochaetota bacterium (assembly GCA_029565815.1). Lineage (GTDB taxonomy): Bacteria > Spirochaetota > Spirochaetia > Treponematales > UBA12059 > JAKLIU01. Next base: position 1,096 of record JAKQNL010000231.1, read on the forward strand.
TAAGCTCGTTTAGGAACTGCCCTGCCTTGAACATGAACATGCCGGAGTTCCATAAAAAGCTGCCGGCCGCAACGAATTTCTTCGCGGTTTCCACATCCGGCTTCTCGCGGAAGGATGCGACGCCAAAGGCGTTTTCGCTTCCAAGATTCTTGGACAAGTCCGCTTCTATATAACCGTAACCGGTTTCCGGATATTCCGGTTTGATTCCAAACGTAACCAGATAGCCCTTGTCGGCTAGTTTTTGCGCTTCCGCACAACGAGCAGCGTACGCATCAGCATCGGCTATCAGGTGATCGGACGGAACCACCAAAACGGTTTCATCCTGGTCTACTGCCATGCATGCAAGTGCGATGGCCGGAGCGGTATTTCTTCCAACTGGCTCCAAAATGAACATCGCGTCACTTGGCTTTATGCCCTGTGAGCCGGAAAGCTGATCCGCAGCGATAAACACGTGGCGTTTGTTGGTAACCACAACAAGGGACTCGCACAGCACTCGGTTTCTGTTCACGGTTTTCTCAAAGAGCGATTCACCGTCCAATAGATCTACAAATTGCTTTGGATACGCATCCCTGGAAAGTGGCCACAGCCGGGTGCCCGAACCTCCACATAAAATAACACCGGTCATAGTAGTTCCTTTCTTTACCTTTACCTGCCGCCCCTGGACAAAACGGTAACAATGGTTTTGAAAAATATCGAAACGTCCAAAAAGAAAGACATGTTCTTTAGGTAATATAAATCATACTGGAGCTTCTTATAGGTATCTTCTATTGATGGTGAGTGGTACTCCCCGGACACTTGATCCCAGCCGGTAATGCCTGGCTTAACCATGTGGCGCTGTCGGTAAAACGGTATGGCTTTTTCCAACTCGGCGGCAAGCTCCGGGCGCTCCGGCCTTGGACCGACAAAGCTCATCTCCCCGCGGAGGATGTTAAGGAGCTGCGGTACCTCATCCAGCCGGGTTTTGCGCATAAACGAGCCCAAGGCTGTTATGCGCCTGTCTCCTTTAGCGGTTGGGGCTTGGTCATTTCCTTCCACCCTCATGGTGCGAAACTTGTATATAGTAAATACTTTATTACCCCTACCGAGCCGCTTCTGCTTAAACAAAACCGGACCCTTGGAGCCCAAGCGAATGCTGGCCGCTAGTATTGGCCAAAACGGCAAAAACACCAGCATCCCAGCAAGCGCAACAATTATATCGATAGCCCTTTTAAACATGCCGTACAAGCGCTTGGACCGCAGATCTATCCTTTCCAGAAACCAGGCCTCGTTAATCATTCCAAGAGGAACGCGGCGCAACAGGATTTCGTAAAAATCCTGCAGGCGCATAAAACGGGTACCGTGCTCAACCTGCGCAAACAGGGTGCGCCTAGCTTCAACCGATGTGGCTACATGGTCGGTTAAAATTACCGTGCCAATCGAACTGCGCTGAAATGCCTGAGCAAGACCAGCCGGATCACTAAGCCGTTCGATGGAATGTACAGATTGCCTCGTTGTATCTTCGTCGTACAAAAATACAGGATCAAAACCCAGATACGAACGCTCGCGCATGGCTGAAATCAGTTCGCCTGTTTCCAGTGAATAACCGACAAAACCGACGGTGGTCCTAACCGGCGAAAGGCGCATAAACAGAACGTACAGCCTTCGCCACAAAAGAATAGCGCAATACGACAAAACCACAAACAGGAACAGGATGGTTTTTGGCGATATCGGCACACCTGGCGCCATATAAAAATAAAGCGCCGTAACAAGACCAGACAAGCTAACGGCAATTCCCAAACGCGTTGCAAAACGCAGGCTGTCGAAAGGCACATCGAGCGCGTATAGCCGGGCTATATAAAAAATGACCACCCAGCCAATGAATCCGAACGAAAAATGATACGCATGAGACAGGTAGCTGGTCATGCTTGGCACTTCGCCGGCACGGATGAGCAGCACCAAAAAGAGGCACGCGTACAACACAGCTACATCAAAGACAAAAACGGCAAACTGCCTCAGTTTCAGGGATGGTTTCATGCAGGCCCCCAGGCTAGATGATACACGAATGCGACTGGACTTGAAAGTGTAAAGCCATTATGGTTGATATATGAATAGCAGAGTGGTGTTATGCAACCTTTTTGCCGCGGCAACGCTGGCAAGCACGCTGGTTTCGTGCATGTCCTTGAACATGGGCGGTTCCAACTTCGGAACTGTTCCAAGCAAGGATGAGCTTGCGTATGCAGACCATCGGACCGTTGGCATCGTACCGGCGACACTGAAAGTGCTGCGTAGCCGCCAACCGGTCATGCCCATGGCTCAAAGTATACAAATGGATGCAGCCAGGGGCGAAGCTGAAAGCGCGCAAGTTTTGGTCTATGCCGGCAAACAGGCCATTAGCGCTGGTTCGATGAACGCAAGCGTTCTTACTGCAAGCGACGGATCCACCCTGCACGCAGAGATAGGCGTGGTCGGATATGTGCCCCTAAAAAAACCGACCCTTATAGGTTTCTGGCAGCCTGGCAATTATCCAGACCCGGTTATTCCCCGAAGCAGCTTCGAGGTGGAAGCCGGGAAAAACCAAGCTTTGTGGTATTCGGTGTGGGTACCGCGCGATGCGCAAGCAGGTGTTTACACAGGCACTTTGAACATCGATACCGGGGACGAGGAAACCATACAGCTTCCGGTTAGCCTGCGGGTCCACGCCGTAACGCTCCCGGTACAAAGCTATCTAAAAACTTCTATCGTGTTTCGAAAAGAAAATATCCACAGTCCCGAGTACTACGGCGACGCGTGGACCCAGGAAATGAGCGACGCACTGCCGTTCATTGGACTTAAGTATCGATTTACCCACAGGGTGGACTTGCCGCTTCTGGAAGCGCTCCAGCCTGTTACGGAAGGCAAAGCGGCGCAGTGGGAAGCCTTCGATACGGCCGTACAAAAATGGTTGGATGCAGGCATCACCTGTTTCGAGTTGAAATTTCCCATTGGCTGGGGCATGAGCCCGGAACAGATTACCAGTGAATGGGGCAGCCGCCTGGCCGCCTTGGATGCGCATATCGTAGAGCGAGGCTGGCTCGATTTCTTCTATTACTATTTTTATGACGAGCCATTCCCGCGCGAGCTGGAAGAATTCAAGGCAAAACTGGACGCGATAAAGGCAAGCTCGCCGAATATCCCAAATGTGCTTACCTACGGCATCACCACCAAAGGCGAGCGCATGGCCGTGGGCAGTGTAGGCATCTGGGTTCCGAACATCCACCAGCTCAACCTGAAATTCGCCCGCGAACGACAGGCTGCCGGGGATCAGTATTGGATATACACTTGCATAGGCAACATAATTCACACCGAACCGGACAACTTCCGTATCGACTGGCACGGAACAGCGCACCGGGCTTTGGGCTGGTGGTTATTTAAATATAATATAGAAGGTTACCTATATTGGGGAGCTGATTTGTGGCGGCGAAATCCCTGGGAAACCACGGCTACATTCCCGTGGACCAACGGCGACGGCATGATGTTCTATCCAGCCCTTGATGGTAGATCGGAAATCTATCCGTCCACACGCGTGCACATGATGCGCGACGCGTTTGAGGACTTCGACCTATTAACCATGCTCCGTATGCTACGTGAAACGGGCGGGCTTTCCGGTGCCGACCCAGCAACGCTTGCCGAGGTAAACCGCATACTGGATGGCAAGGCCATCATCCAGTCACCGGAGCGTTTCGAGCGCGACGACCGGGTATACGTGAACCTGCACCGCCGGATTCTGGAAATACTTGCTGAGTTCGGATCCTAAAAGGCAAGCATAGCTTAGTAGTGAAGGCCCATGCCCAAAAATAGCTCCCAGATAGATGCGCCGTCGCGGGGGCTTGCCCCCGTCAGGCGCCTCATCTTGAGCACGCTTACTAGGTCCCAGCCTACAGAAATGCGCACGTAGAAACTGCGCATTGCCAGCGGATAGGTGATGATTTCTAAGCCGCCTGCGTACCAGCCGTCCGTAACAAGAAAGTAACTGTCGTCGTAGTGGCCCTGGCTTATGTCGATGAACGGCGACCAGTGCTGCTCGAACTCGAAAAAGCGCATCCAGTCCTTGCCAAACCAGGTGGCTGGTAAAAAACGTAGCACGCGTATAGGCAGGTCGAAGTTATAGGTGAAGGCAGTGTTGGTAGACGCACGGCTGTTTAGGATGCCGCGCAGGGCGGAACCGGCTTGGCCGCTTGGGCCGTCAAAAGCGTAGTAAAACTCGCCCTTCATGGAAAGGCCAAACCACTCAAATGCCCTATACAGTGCTGCTTGCGCGCTTATCGTTCTACTTAAGCCTCCAGTTTGCGGCCACCAAGTTCCACTTATATCGAGGCCCAAGCTGTCACCCTGGCGGAAATTATCCACCCAGTCCACGCTTCCCCATGACAAGCCGGCGCCGGCCGATAAGGCTGGCCCCACACGCAGCTCGTCATCCTTAAGCGCGCCAAAGGTCCAGTTCACCGTGCCGCCTATGCGCGGGCGGACAACGACAGAACGCCCCTGGCTGTCCGTGCCAAGCACATAGCTGTAGCCGGCTCCAAGCACACTGCTTAGATAGAAAGAGTCATCCAAGTTCTCGCCATCGGAGCCTATGGCATTTCCGCTTAGGCTTTGCGATAGGGAAAAATCCAGGGTTCCAGGCCCAAGTGCCAAAGAAGAGCCTATGCTAGCACTCGCCCCATACGACGGATTTCGGAAACCCGCTTGGTAGCCTACCGACGCGCCGACGGCAAGGTTCCAATCCATATCCCACATGGTTAGCGGGTAGGAAAAATCAAGATCAGATCCCCACAGCACGTCGCCGTTCTCGTCTACTTTGTAATTCAGGTTGAGGCGCAAAGGCTGCATGCTTCCAAGAAAGTTATAATCTCTTCCGCGCACCGAAAGCAGTAAGCCGCTATTGGAATCATATTTAAAATAGGGCAAGGCTATGATATTCCAGGTATCCTTAACCTTTATCTGGACAAAAACCGGTATAAAGCCGTCCGCCTCGAGCTGCCCGTAGGTCCATGCAACGTCGACAGTTTCCAGTACGCGTTCGTTCAAAAGCTTCTGGCGTATTTTTGTTGCCGCTGCCTCAAAGTCCGCTTCGGAACGGAATTCGCTACCTTCCGCTAAGCCAGTACGCATTGCCAGCTGGCTCACCATCGTGCGACCGTCTACTTCGTACTCCACGGATACAACTCGAACCGGGTTCTGCGCCCACACAGCAGCAGACAAAAAAAGAAAAACCGCAAGCAACGCAAATAATCGTTTTATCACAATCTACATCCTAACACTATCGAGCCAGCGGCTCGGATTACAGGCTCCACGAAGCGCTGATACTATAGAGAACGCTAAGACCACAGTCACCAGAAACAAGACCGCGGTTCCAGCCGTATTCAAGCACGACATCCGCATCCAGGGCAAAACGACCAAGCTTGGTGGGAAGGGCAAACTCTAAGCCAAGGCTTCCACGCAGGGTTGTCTCCAAAAGCGACTGGGTAAGAAAGCGCGTGGTGTCCTGGAAGGTAGCGTTACCGTTGTCGTCTCGTCCGTCGTCGTGGTAATCGCCATTGTTAAAGGTAGTATCGTTTGATATTCCAGAATTGGACGAAGCGTTTCCGTGGTGCATGAATTCCGCACCAAGCCGCAACTTGGTGAGCGGAAATAGATACCACAGGGTGCGTATGGACAGCCGGTCCGAATTGGGCAACAGGTCGGCACCAAGCGATTTACCCATGTGCAGGTAGTTTGAGTAAATGGGTTTAGCGTTAGCAGTACTTGGATCTTCGTTGGCAAAATCCGCTGCGCTTAAATTACCATTATGCGTGTACATGTAGGGCATGATTGCCGTGTAGTCAAGCTCTAGGCTAGATAGCGGCCCGGATACTGGGGTCCAGGCTAAACCAGCTTGCCCTGCGAATTTATACTTGGTATCAAAGCGCAGTTTAGCCAGATCGTTAAAGCCTATGTCATCCACGTACACCTGGCCCATAAGCTTAATATCTGGACTTACGCGCCAGGTACCCTGCAACCCAAGCAGGCTGTTGTCATAGAATCCGGCAACGCCCTGAGCTTGGAACAGAAAGTTGAACGGCGCCAGGTATAGAGTTTCAAAACGGTCCCCATAAATGACGGACTCGAAGAATCCTAGTTCCAAGCCAGGTAATACCATAAAGTCGAATGAATGCAGGACCATGTGCTTGTTCGGGTATCGGTCTGTGCCAAACTGGTTAGATGCCGACAGCGCAAGGTAGAGCATGCTGGCCGTCCACCTGTGCCCGCGGTAGACCAAGCTAAAGTGCCCAGCATGGGGCGCCTGCGAACCAAGAACTATGCCGTTGTCTGGAAAAGGGCCAAACGATCCGCGGTTTAAGCCTGCCTGAAAGTACAGGGAACCTGAACCTACCGACATGACTGCGTTATAATTTTGCAACACAATAAACGAGCCGATATTGGATGTATCATTCACCATATCCGGGTATGGCGAATAAACACCCGGCACTAGGGTTTCTTCTCCTACAGCTTGCTTAAGTGCCCAGGCATCGTAAGCAAGTGAAACAGCGAGCCAATCCTCTATGGCAAAATCGGCAGCAAGCCCAGCCCGTATGACAGGAACAACGGTATCCCCTACTCCAGTTACGCCGCCCTTAAGCACCGGGCGGGCTCCGGGTAAAAGCGCATGGTAATACGCAGCCGCCGCATCTGCCGAAGGCCCGTCACCTCGTTCCATGACCGAAGTTAATAATTCTTCTACAAGCTGAGGCGGATACGGACGCACCGGAGGCAACGAATCGATGTAGCCGCGGCCAGCCCATATATCCAGATCGCGGTAAATTGTGCTGTACGGATCATACAGGCTTTGCGCGCTCAATCCAGCTACGCAAACAACCAAAGCAACAATCGCAAGATAAACTTTTCGCATCAACGCTCACTCCAGTTTTTCAGGAAATCTTCATACGCCTTTGCAAGCCCTGTTTCCAGCGCTGTACGCGCCTTCCAGCCCAGGGATGCTAGTTTGGAAACATCCAAAAGTTTTCTGGGCGTTCCGTTTGGCTTGCTTGTGTCCCAGTGTATAGCGCACTGGCGCTTTGGCGCATCGGCATACACTACGGCACACACGGCATGCGCTAGCTGGGCTATGGTTTGCTCAACGCCACTGCCGAGGTTCACAAACTCCCCTAGCTCGGACGCGTTTCTATGTTCCATCAGGAACACGACGGCATCTGCCAGGTCTTCGCTGTACAGGAACTCGCGGTACGGGCTTCCGTCGCCCCACAGCGTAACCGAATCTGTTCCTGAAATTTTGGCTTCGTGGAATTTGCGTATCATTGCCGGCAAAACATGACTGCCCTGTAGGTCGTAATTATCGCCAGGCCCATACAGGTTGGTGGGCATCACCGACAAGAAGTTTGTTCCGTATTGCGCGTTGTAATGTTTGCACAAACGGATTGCCGCAATTTTTGCAACCGCATACGCCTCGTTGGTTGGCTCCAGCGGGCCGGTCAAAAGATACTCTTCCTTCATTGGCTGAGGCGCCAGTTTAGGATAGATGCATGACGAGCCAAGGTTCATCAGCTTTTTCACGCCGCTCTTGTAGGCAGCGTGTATCACATTCATCCCGATGGAAAGATTTTGGTAGATGAAATCCGCTGGATATGTTGAGTTTGCACCTATGCCGCCGACTTTTGCCGCGCATAGGTACACCTGATCGGGCTTCTCCTCGCGGAAGAAAGCTTCCACTTCTGCCTGCCGGCTAAGGTCAAGTTGTGCATGGGTGCGGGTTATTATATTCTTATAGCCAGAGGAGCTGAGCCGTCTCATTACCGCCGAGCCGACGAGGCCACGGTGGCCCGCAACGAATACCTTAGCCTCATTCATAGTAGTTTTTAACCTCAAAGCCGCCATCTTTCAGGTATAGCTCCTTTTTAGCTGCTTTAAGGTCCGACTCCACCATCATCTTAACCAGTTCCGGTAGCTGTACGCGAGGCTTCCAGCCCAGTTCGCGCATGGCCTTACTCGGGTCCCCTATCAAAAGCTCGACCTCAGCCGGCCGGAAGTAGGCTGGATCTATCTCCACTACCACTTTTCCGCTTGCCTTGTCGTAGCCCTTCTCGTTGACGCCCGAACCTTTCCACTCGATGCTCATGCCGGCTTCCGCAAACGCCATCTCAATGAACTGCCGCACGGTAGTAGTCACACCGGTAGCCATCACAAAATCGTCCGGTTTATCCTGCTGTAGCATCAGCCACATGAGCTCCACATAATCGCCTGCAAAGCCCCAATCCCGTTTTGAGTCTATGTTGCCCATAAACAGCTTGTCTTGAAGGCCCATCTTGATTCTTGCCGCGGCGCGGGTCACCTTACGGGTAACAAATGTTTCACCCCGAATTGGGCTTTCGTGGTTAAAAAGAATTCCGTTACAGGCGTACATGCCGTAACTTTCCCGATAGTTAACCACAATCCAGTATGCGTACAACTTTGCGCACGCATACGGAGAGCGCGGATAGAAAGGCGTCGTCTCTTTTTGCGGAATCTCCTGAACCTTCCCAAACAGCTCGCTGGTAGAAGCCTGGTAAAAGCGCACCTGCTTTTCCATGCCCAGAATGCGTATGGCTTCCAGGATGCGTAAGGTTCCGATGGCATCGGTATCTGCGGTGTATTCAGGAACCTCGAAGGAAACCTGCACGTGGCTCTGCGCACCCAGGTTGTATATCTCATCTGGCTTTACCTGCTGGATAATGCGGACCAAATTGCTGGAATCGGTCAGGTCGCCGTAGTGCATACGGAAGCGCACATGCTTTTCGTGAGGGTCCTGATACAGGTGATCGACACGCTCGGTATTGAAGCTAGAAGCGCGGCGCTTGATGCCATGAACTTCATAGCCCTTTTTGAGCAAAAACTCGGCTAGGTATGCTCCGTCTTGTCCGGTTATTCCGGTTATCAAAGCTTTCTTCATGATTCCAGCTCCTTGTATAAAAGCTTGTACGAGGTGTACATGGCCTTCGCGGAAAATTCTTTTTCGTAACGGGCACGAGCGGCTAATCCCATGCGCTGAACTGTATCGGCTGTTAGCATAGCCAGTGCTGCCTGAGCGGATTCCAGCGTATTGGCCACCAAAATGCCGTTTTCCGGATTCACCGCATCCTTGATCCCGCCAACGTCAGAGGCGACAACCGGTTTGCCGCAGGACATGGCTTCCAGTATCGACATGGGTAAGCCTTCGTAATCGGACAGTAACACAAACACATCACACAGGTTGCAGTAGTTCCCGGCTTCCGCTAGTTCCCCCAAAAGGCTCAGGTTCGGCGGAAGTGGCATTCCTGCAATCCCTGCAGCCTGTGCAGCATCTTGGCTATTACCTATCCAGAAGAATGCCATATTCGGGCATGCCGTAGCCAGTGCCACGAACAGATCGAACCGTTTGGGCGTAGCCAGCCTGGCCACCGACAGGACTACGGTTTTGCCTGCACTCGCCTCAGTTTTCATCGCGGCTACGGCGGCTGGATCAGAACCGCACAGCCCACGCCTATCACTTACGCCATTATGTATCATGCGTATGCTCGCCTTGATACCGCTTGCAAGCACATTTTGCTCATCATAGAAAGAAACCGGAACCACCGCGCCGCATCGCCTAGCCAGCATACGTTCAAGCGGCAAAAAAATCCGGTGAGCTTTTAAGATGGTATCAAAACCATGTATCGTGTATATCGAGCGCCGCTGTTCTGCTTTGCGCACGGCAAGCCTGACCAACACCCCCATTTTGGACGAATGGGCATGTATGATGCTTGGCTTAAGCGTTGTGATGAGCTTTCGTATCTCAAGGAGGCAACGCATATCGGCAATCGGGCTAATCTCGCGTCGGGCGAAACGCAATGGGTGGCTATCAACGCGCGCATCCAGAGCGTCCCACAGGGGGCCACCTGCCATTGCGGCTACAGCCACAGCTTTTCCGTCCGCAACTGCCGCGTTGGCCAACTCAATGACCACACGCTGAGCCCCGCCCAACTCCGAATTAGTTACGATATGCAGGATAGGCCCTGTTGTTTCTTTTGCATGTTCTGGTCGTGCCAACAGAAAATCGACAACGGCTTCGCCTGATATGCCGCGGTTTACCCAGGCCTGATCACGAAGCGCAGCAACGCCTTCAAGCCGCGCAGGATCCTGTGAAAGCTCGCTGATGATGTGTGGCAGCTGGCTGAATTGATGCGGTTTTAGCTCGGTCCCTAATTCCCGAATAGCCTTGAACTTCCAGGCTTCCTCGGGGATATCGCTAGCATCATACATACGATTATCGTAGTCGGCCAATGCATACAGAATTGGACCAGCTATCAGAAATGCGTAATCAAATACGATTCCGGAAAAATCCGATACAAGCACATCGGCCACTCTCAAAGCTTTCAGGTTTTCTGGCTCTCTGTCCCAGCTCACCGTAGCGTAGGCAGAAAGGGTATCCTTCATACGCTTAAGCATGTCCGCTTCGGAAATCCATGATTGCGGATGAGGACGTATAATCACGTTCATGCCGGATTTCGCAAGCGGTAACAGTAAGTCTAAGCCGTAGCGCGACAAGAGCCCGCTTGGGCCCCACGATGGAGCTACTAAAACTGTTTGCTTACCGCCGGTACCAGCGCGCTTTTCGAATCCGGCAAGCTGTGCTTCATATTCGTCCAGATAGGTGCAGCCAAGAATCGGTAATGCCTTACTCGGCAAAGCCCGAAGCTCCTCCAATTTCCTAATGGAGTTTTCCTGGTGCGGACCGCTTAGGATCACTGCGTCAAAATAATCAAGGCCAAACAGGCGGTAGGAAGTAGCGTCGTCCACCGCATGTAGCAGGTGAACATAGTATCGCACTTTTTTTGAGCGCTTAAGCTGGTACACATCCAGGCCAGGGGTTGTCATGAGCACCGTGTCGGCATCCAGCATGTTTAGCCTAGCGTACGCGACGTTTCCACTTCCAATAAACTTTGTGCGCACGCACGAACCCTCTGGCCTGTTTAAACCAGGGTCATCCTGACCGCTAGTTAGATAGAGAGCGCTAAGCCCGCGTCGTTCCAGCGCTTCAACCACAGGCTTAAACACATGCCAGTAGCGCGCGCCTTCGGAATACAAAACCAAAGCTTGGCGGGCATCGCTCTTCGTGCTGTTTCCGCCAGCTAGCAATGTTTTTAATCGGATAAGCGCGTTCTTGAACAGATCGGAAGAGCGTC
>JAKQNL010000333.1 GCA_029565815.1 Spirochaetota bacterium
TGCGCGGAACCATGTTAACCAGCTGCCAGCTTTGGGCGGATCCTCCGCCTATGCTTTCTAACACCCGGCGGGGTTCCAGGCCGGCGGACTCTGCGTACAGTATGGCTTCCACCGCGCCGGCAAGGTTTCCGGCTATGGCTATCTGGTTTGCCATCTTGGTGTGCTGACCGGCACCGGGGCCGCCCTGGCGGATAATGGTTTTTCCCAGCACGGAGAACAATGACTTAAGCAACTCAAAGGCTACTTCATCGCCGCCAACCATGATGGTGAGCGTAGCGTTCCGAGCGCCAAGGTCGCCGCCGGATACCGGAGCGTCCAGAGCCATGATGCCGCGGCCCATTGCTTCTTTTGCTATGCGGACGGACAGAGCCGGGTCGCTCGTTGTAAAATCTACCAGTATCGTTTTTGGCTCCGCCTGGGCGATAATGCCCTTTGGCCCGAAATACACTTCTTCAACGTCGGATGGGTAGCCAACCATGGTACACACCACAGCCGCGCCCTTAACCGCCAGGGCTGGCGAATCGGCCCAAATGGCTCCTGCATCCAAGAGCTCGCGAGCCTTTTCCTTGGTCCGGTTGTATACGCTTAGCTTTGCCCCGGCCTTCATTAGGTGCATGGCCATGCTCTTACCCATAACACCGGTACCTATAAACGCAACCTTGCTTCCTTTAATATCCATTCCACTCCCCTTTATTGCCCCGAGCACGCAGCCGGAATGCATCTATGCTTTGTAACCGAATTTTCTAAGCATGGCTATGCGGTCGGCTTTATCGCTGTCGCTTTCCACGCCCTTTGGAGAAAACCCATCAATGACGCCCAGTATGCCAGCGCCTTGGCTGGTTTTTGCCACCAGCACCTGCACGAGGTTTGCCGTTGCGCAAAAAACCCTACACACTTCCTGGCACGCCTTTATCCTGTCCAACACGTTGATTGGATAGGCGCCTTCGCCAAGTATCAGGTAAAAGGTATGGCCAGCTCCGCATGTCTGTGCGCAGCCAACGGCATCCGCTATCAAGGCAGTATCATTGCCGGCGGTGCGTATAAGGCAAGGACCGGATGCTTCGTTAAAAGCCAGCCCATAGCGAGCCTTGGGTACGGTGGTCGCCATTATTTCCGCAATATCTTCTACAGTCTTTATGAAATGGGACTGACCAATAATAATGTTCGCATCCTGTGTCCAGGTTAGGGGAAGCGCGTCTATCTGTGCGGTCATGGATGCCTCCGAGTGTTCAGTGTACCCCGGAGCTGGCCACGGTGCAAGCTATTCGAGATAATGAATGAATCTTCGTTCATCTACTTGATTATTCTTGTGCACAGTGCCATAGTACACAGTAAGCGTGTATTTCGTGTAAGAAGGTACTATGGACACAACCAAGGAACGCATCCTGGATGCTGCGCTGTCCCTTATGAAAACACTGGGCAAAGATGGCTTAACGGTGGACGCGGCAGCAGAACTAGCCGGCGTAACCCGCAAAACCGTCTACAACCATTTTAGCGGCCGCGATGCACTGGTAGACGAAGCATCCATGACCTGGGTAGACAAAAACCTGGCTGCACTGCGATCGCTTGCCTCAGATCCGGTGCTTAACCCTCCTGCAAAACTGAGCGCGGTTGTGGAATACGGCCTGTCGGTCATGCGCCAAAGCGGCCGTATAACCCGCAGCCGCCGTATGGAAGCCGAGCTATTAGCCCCCGCTGCAGCAAAACGGGAACTGGAACAGCGCTTAAGCGAGTTCATCAGCGAAATCGTGCAGCTTGCCCAAGACGCAGGATACATACGCCCGGAATTCGCAACCAGCAGGCTTACCCTGATCATCATGAACATAGTAGAAGGCTTGTGCTTATCCCAACGCCCCGACGATAGCTCGTAT
>JAKQNL010000337.1 GCA_029565815.1 Spirochaetota bacterium
CTGGGCGTACTAGGCCGGGCAGGGGATGTCGGCTTTCTAAAGGACCTGCGCTGGGGCGCCGCGATACGCAATCTGGGCATCGCGTACAATCCCGCAGGCGATGAGGGCATTAAAGGTTCGGACAATGCTAGCGGCTTTGACTCGCCGTACACCCTTGCCCTTGGAGCAAAGGCAAGCCTGGTAAAACCTGCGACTCCCGGGCTTTCCTTGGACGCTAACCTGGATCTGTGGTTTCCGTCGTTTCAGAATATGGTAGTTTCCGCAGGTTTTGAGCTTGGCTTTAAGGACCTTGTGTTCCTGCGAACCGGCTGGGATTTCAACGTGGCCGAAGCCATTGCCGGCGTCGACCAAGGCTTGATTCCGTCTGTCGGCCTTGGCACCCGATTCATGATCAACCGGCAGGCCGATGATTCGTACATGTCCAAACAGGGCTGGGACCGTTCCGAGATACGCCCTTCCATAGCGGCTGCCCAGTTGCCCGGCGATGTGTGGGCTTTTGGCGGCGGCGTGAATATGCCCTTGGGCGTGGTGGACAAAAGCCCGCCGGTAATAAAACTTAAGTACCCAGAAAGCCCGTTCGGTACTACATACATAAGCCCGAATGCGGACGGCGCGTTGGACGAAATTGTCATGCCGCTATCCATCACGGACCAGCGCTATGTCACATCCTACACGTTAAAAATATATGACGAGTCCGGAAAGCCGGTGCGCGTTATCGCGAACAAGGAAGCCCGGCCGGAGAGCCAGGGCATTAAAAGCTTCTTTACGAGGCTCTTTTACACCAAAACCGGCATACCCGTGCCTACAGAGCTTTCCTGGAACGGCCTAAGCGATGCCGGAACTTTGGCACCGGACGGCCGCTATAGTTTTGTGCTGGAAGCAAGCGACGACAACGGCAACATAGCCGCTACCGAAAAGCAGTTTGTAGTGATAGATACGCAAGCTCCGGTTTTATCCCTGGCTCCAATAAGCGCTTCCGAATCGCTCATCTTTAGCCCGGACGGCGACGGCAACAAGGATGTGTTCACCTTTGCCAATACCGGCAGCGCCGAAGACCTGTGGACTGCGCAGGTGCTCGATGCGACCGGAACTCCCGTGCGCAGTTGGGAACTGAAAGACAAGCCACTTGCAGCCGTCAGCTGGGATGGCAAGGACGACGCGGGCAAAGTGGTTCCCGACGGCGTGTATTCATACCGGGTCGGCTCGGTAGACCGCGCAGGAAACCCAAGCTCGGCCAGAATGGAAAATATCCTGGTAAACACCCAGCAGCCCCCGGTTGCCGTGTCCATCGACCTGGCTGCCTTTAGCCCCAACGGCGACGGCGTTAAGGATACGCTCAGCCTAAGCCCCAATGTGCCGGTGCGTACTGGCCTGGCGAGCTGGGCGCTGGCCGTAGTGGACGCTTCGGGCAACGATGTATGGACCACTTCCGGTACAGGCGCGGAAAGCCTGGTTTCCCGCTTCAGCTGGGACGGCAAAAGCGCAAGTAAGGCTACCTTGCCCGAAGGCTCCTACCGAACAAGGTTAACCGTTAATTACGTAAACGGCCATGCGCCTACAGCCTGGTCTCCGGCTTTTGTCATAGACTTAAGCCCGCCGTCGGCCAAGGCGAGCGTGGACCGCAGCGCATTCAACCCGCTGGCAGACACCAGGCCAACGGTTTCCGTAACGCAAAGCGGCTCCGAGGAAGACCGATGGCTGGGACAAATTATTAACGCGGCCGGCGCTCTTGTTAAATCCTGGACCTTCATAGGCAGCCCCGATCCGCTGGTAAGCTGGGATGGATCCGACGACGCAGGTAAGACTGTGCCCGACGGCAGTTACACCTACCGGCTTTCGGCCACCGACCAAGCCGGCAACGCGGGGTCTGCAAGCTCAAGTCCAATTCTTGTGGATACCGAGAAAAAAGCGGTGCGTCTGTCTACCGACAAGCGCGCGTTTAGCCCCAACGCAGACCGCGTTAACGACGAACTGAGCCTGGCTCCCGATGTGGCTTCCGCTGCGCGCGTCCGTTCCTGGACCGTGTCCATAGCCAACAAAGCTGGCGATGTGGTGCGCACCTTCAAAGGAACCGGCGCGCCTCCCGCTCGCATTGGCTGGGACGGAAAGACCGACTCGGGTCCAGTAGCGCCCGACGGCGGCTACATAGCCGTACTGGAAGTGCGGTATACCACCGATGAAGTGGAAAGCGCCCGCACGGTGGAAGTAAGCCTAGACACCGTCGCCCCGGCTATACGGATTTCCTCTACCGATAGCCTATTTAGCCCCAACGGTGACGGCCGTAAAGATACGATAACCATAAGCCAGGACTCCGATTCCGGCGATACCTGGGAAGGTCGCATTAGCGACGCAGCCGGAAAAATCGTGCGCAGCTTTACCTGGAAAGACAAAGCAGCCGCTTTCTTTTGGGACGGCTCCGATGCCATGGGTAACCGGGTTCCCGATGGTGCATACCGTTATACGGTAAGCGCGGTGGACCTGGCCGGCAACAAGACCGAGAAAACCATAGACCGCATTGTGGTGGATACGAAGCCAACCCAGGTGTTTGTAACGGCAAGCGCAGCGGGCTTTAGCCCCAACGACGACAAGGTGGCCGACGACATATCCTTCGGTCTTATCGTAAACAACAAGGACGGCGTATCCGGATGGAAACTGGAATTGCTGAGCGCCGACGGATCCTTGGCAAAAACCTGGAGCGGCACCAGTGCAGCCTCCATTCCAGCCAAGCAAGGCTGGGACGGCCGCAATGACAAAGGCCAGTTTGTACAGGGAAGCTATACCGCCCGCTTTAGCGTAGACTACCAAAAAGGCGACCGTGCGGAAGCGCAGAGCGCGTCCTTTGTGCTCGATACGGAAGGTCCCAAAACGTCGCTTGCCGTAAGCCCGCGTTACTTTAGCCCGGACAACGACGGTGTGGATGACGAACTGCGCATAGCGCTGGCGGTTGCCGACGCAAGCGCACTGGAATCCTGGACCTTTGAGATATTCGAAGTGGCAGTCGAAGAAGGATCCAGCGGCAAGAAGCGCGAACGATCGTTCTTTGTGTGGAGCGGCAAAGGTAAGCCATCGGAACGGCTGGCATGGGATGGCCGCTCGCAGCGCGGCGAACTGGTTGAGTCTGCCACCGACTATCCGTATCGCTTTACCATCAAGGACGAACTGGGCAACGCTACCGTAGTGGAAGGCGTCATCCAGGTGGACGTATTGGTCATACGCGATGGCGATAGGCTCAAGATCAAAGTGCCGTCCATCGTGTTCAGGCCGAATTTTGCTGACTTTAAGGATCTTCCTCAGGAAACAGTGGACCGCAACATCGAGGTATTAAAACGCATAGCGATTATTCTTAACCGCTTTGCCGGGTACAAGATCCGCGTGGAAGGGCACGCAAACTCCATAGCCAAGATGCTTGGCCAGGGCCAGGCTGCGATAGACAAGGAAGAAAACGGCGAGCTCTTGCCGCTGTCCCTGTCCAGGGCTACTGCGGTCATGCAAAAGCTTATCGAGTTTGGGGTGGATCCAAAACGCCTGTCCGTGCGCGGCCTTGGTTCTGCGGAACCGGTGGTTGCGTTCACCGACGCGGAAAACCGCTGGAAAAACCGCCGCGTGGAGTTTATCCTTATAAAAGAATAGCTTTTTTAGCATCGAACTTGCCGGGGCCGCCTTAGGGCGGTCCTGGTTTTTTTTGCTTCCGCGCTATGCTTACATGTAAGTTCGCATGAGCTTGGTTATTTTGTATGATAAAGGGTAGCTATGAAAACAACCGTGGTAGGCGTTTGCCTTGTGATTGGATTAAGCCTTGTTTCCTGCGCAAGCATGTATTCTGGCACAGCGGATTTGAGTACGCCTGTGGATGCATCCGTAGGTTTTACTTCGTTGGAGCTGCGCTATGAAAGCGCGCT
>JAKQNL010000352.1 GCA_029565815.1 Spirochaetota bacterium
ACACCGGTTCCACCGACGTCCAGATTGCCCTCATTACCGAGCGCATCAACCAGCTGACCGAGCACTTCAAGGTCAACAAGAAAGATACGAACGGTCGCCGTGGCCTCCTTAAGCTGGTAGGCCAGCGCCGCAAGCTGCTCAAGTACCTCATGCGGACCAATCTAACCCGCTACCGCGAGCTTATCGAAAAGCTCGGCATCCGCAAGTAACCAGGACCAAAGCGATGAGGCCCGGCCGCCATGCGGCGCGGGCCTTCGTGTATTGGCCCCTTTTAGGCGACACCGGCCCAAAGCGCCCGTACCGGTACCGTCTTTCTCCCCACGGCGCGCACGGAGATTCGAAGTATGGCACATATCAGCAGCTATAAAATAAACAACGAGGACATGATCCTTGAAACCGGACGGATGGCCAAACAGGCTAACGGATCCGTATTCGCCCGTTTTGGCGGTTCGGCAGTCATTGCTACCGTTTGTTGTTCAGAAAAAGTAACCGAAGGCTTGGACTTTGTCCCGCTTACGGTGGAGTACAACGAGAAATATTATGCCGCAGGCAAGATACCCGGCGGTTTCATTAAGCGCGAAAGTAGGCCAAAGGACAGGGAGATTCTCGTGTCCCGTCTCATCGACCGGCCCATGCGCCCGCTTTTTGACAAGGCCTTCGGGCGAGAAATCCAGGTGGTACCGACTGTCCTGTCTGCCGACCAGGTTAACCCGCCGGACATGCTCGCTATCAACGCGGCAAGCGCGGCCGTGCACATAAGCGATATTCCGTTCAACGGCCCCATCGCTGCCGTGCGCGTTTCCTATACCGACGGCGCGTACGTCATCAATCCAAGCTACGAGCAGATAGAGAAGGGCTCCCTGGAAATCGTGGTAGCCGGCACCGAGCAGGGCATCACCATGGTGGAAGGCGGAGCCGACGAGGTGAGCGAAGAGCTCATGCTCGGCGCCATCGAAGCCGCAAAAAAGCCGATAGCCGAAATCTGTCAGCTTATCCGTTCCATGCGCGACCAGGTTGGTAAGCCCAAGAAGGCCCTGGCCCCCCTGCGCGCGGAGCTTGGCCGCAAGTCAGAGATCGAAGCGTACGCCCGCGAGCGGCTGTCCAAAGCGCTGTTTACCAAAAACAAGCAGGAGCGCCAGAACGCTGTCGCTGCAGCTATCAAGGCCAGCGCCGAGGCGTTTGCTAGCGTGCTGGTAGACGAGGTCCAGAACAAGCTGTTTGCAGCTCTCATGGAAGATATCCAGTACCACATTCTGCGGGACGCAATCCTGGACAAGGGCCAGCGCGTAGACGGCCGCGGGCTGGAAGACATACGCGCCATCACCTGCGAGATAGGCGTACTGAACCGCACCCATGGCTCGGCTCTGTTTACCCGTGGCGAAACCCAAGCGCTGGCAACCACCACGCTGGGCACCGTGTTTGACGAACAGATTTTCGACGACATTGAGGGCGACCGCCGCGAGCGTTTTATGCTCCACTATAACTTCCCGCCCTTCTCGGTTGGCGAGACCGGCCGCCTCGGAACCGGTCGCCGCGAGATTGGCCACGGCCACCTTGCAAAGCGCGCCCTAGAGCGTGTGCTTCCTAGTAAAGAAAAATTCCCATACACCGTACGCGTGGTGTCAGAAATCCTTGAGTC
>JAKQNL010000381.1 GCA_029565815.1 Spirochaetota bacterium
TTCTTGGCATGGCTTTTCTTTCCTACTTTGCCCGCCTTACGCTTCCAATCGCCATTGTCGCCTTTATAGCCGCGGTGTTTTCCAATTTGGTGCAGGTAGGCTTTTTGTTTACCACCAAGCCGCTCAAGCCGGACTTCAAGCGGGCTCTTCCCAATTTCCCCCAGTATTTCAAGCGGACGGGCTTTTCCGGAGAAGGCCTTTTTAATATGGCAAAATCCGTGATCAAGATTGTGCTTATAGGCATCATTGGTTATACAAACATAGCAGCTGTTCTGCCCAAGCTTACCAGGCTCCAAAGCGCTACCGTCCTAAGCAGTACCGCCTTGGTAGCGAGCACGGCCTTGCGCATACTCCTGCAAGCCGCCATACTGCTGCTTGCGCTGGCCGTACCCGATTACCTGTTCCAAAAACGGCAGTTCCGCAAGAACATGAAAATGACCAAACAGGAGATCAAAGAAGAGCACAAGATGTTCGAGGGCGACCCACGGGTAAAGGGACGCATTCGGGAGCGCATGCGCGAGATCATGTCTCGCAACATGGTAGCAAACGTTCCAAAAGCAGACGTGCTGGTAACCAACCCGACACACTTCGCCGTCGCCATAGAGTTCGATCCAAGGGTAATGGCCGTACCGGTTGTCAGCGCAAAAGGCGCGGACGAACTTGCCCTGCGCATGCGCCAGGCGGCCAAGGAAGCTGGTGTTGCCACGATAGAAAACAAGCCGCTTGCCCGAGCTTTGTACGCAGCGTCCGAAGTTGGGGATCCGGTACCCGAACAGTACTACGAGGCAATCGCAAAGCTTTTGGCCTACGTTGCAACCATCGATCAAAAAGTGGCCAAAAAATTGGCTAGCGCGTAAGGAAAGCATAGATGTCCGATACCAAGCGGCTGTTCCGCGAGACTTTTATGACCAACCCATCCGATTACGCCGTAGCCATAGGCGTGGTCGCGGTGGTGCTCATGATCATCATCCCGGTGCCGACGGTGATCCTCGATGTTCTCATGTCGGTAAACCTTGCGCTGTCCCTCCTTATCGTGCTTATCGTTCTGTATACGCGCAAGGCCATCGAGTTTTCCATTTTTCCAACCATGATACTGGTGACAACCGTATTCGGCCTTGCGCTCAACATATCGTCTACCAGGCTCATACTCCTTAAAGGCCAGAAGTTCGACGGGCGCATCATCAAAGCGTTTTCTACCTTCGTTACCGGCAGCACGGGCACCGAGGGTCTGGTCATAGGCTTTATCATCTTCATCGTCATCATAGCCGTGCAGGCCATCGTGATAACCAAGGGCGCAACCCGTATAGCCGAGGTGGCCGCCCGCTTCACGCTCGATGGCATGCAAGTAAAGCAAATGGCCATCGAGTCCGAGTACAACTCCGGAGCTTTAAGCGAGGAAGAAGCGAAACTGCGCAAGGAAGAAGTCCAAAAAGAAGTGGATTTTTACGGCCAGATGGACGGTGCGAGCAAATTCGTTTCCGGTAACGTTACCGTGGGCATTTTTATTTCGGTCATCAACCTGATAGGCGGTTTTGTGGTAGGCATGGTCATCCACAAAGAATCGTTCCAGGCGGCTTTGGTTACCTATACAAATCTTACGATAGGCGATGGTCTTGTATCCCAGTTGCCAGCCCTCCTCATATCGACGGCAACCGGCATCATCGTAACGCGGGCAAATAGCCAGGGCACCTTCGGCTCCGATGTTACCAAGCAGTTTACACAAAACGCGCGCATTTACTGGATAGGCTCGGTAGTCATCGCAGCCCTTGCCCTCCTGCCGGGCTTCCCCTGGTACGTGCTTCTGCCCATGGCAGGCGCAATGGCATTTTTGGCTTATCGCTTATCCAAGAAACAGCTTTTGGAATCGGACAAGGCTGTTGCCAAAGGCACGCAGGGAGCTGGGAAGAAAGCGGAAGCCCAGCAGGAATTGTCACCGGTTGTGCCTTTGGATCCAATTAGCCTAGAACTGGGCTACGGGCTTATTCCCCTTGTGGACAAGGACAAGGGTGCGGAGCTTCTCGATCGCGTAACGCGCATTCGTAAAGAGAGCGCCCTGGACATGGGCCTTGTAGTGCCACGAATACGCATCATAGACAATATGCGGCTGGAGCCAAGCGAGTATTGCTTTAAGATACGCGGCGTCGAGGTAGGGCGCGGCGTCATACGGCTGGGCTTTTATCTTGCTATCAACCCAGGCGGCGTTACCGAAGAGGTACCGGGCGAACGCACCAAAGATCCGGCTTTTGGCTTGCCTGCGGTGTGGATAGCCGAGGATGTACGCGACCGGGCCGAACGGGCAGGCTTTACCGTGGTAGACGCTCCAAGCATCGTCGCCACCCACCTGACCGAAATCATCAAGCGATATGCCCAGGAGATTCTTGGCCGGCAGGAAGTGCAGGGCATGTTGGAAGCGCTGCGTAAGGATTATCCGGCCGTTGTGGACGATGCGCAAAAGCATCTGTCCCTTGGCGAGATGCAAAAAGTGTTCCAGCTGCTTTTGCGCGAGCAGGTGTCCATACGCAACCTGGTGGCTATCCTTGAAACCCTGGCGGATTATTCCGCCGTTACCAAGGACAGTTCCTTCCTGGCGGAAAAAGCCCGCCAGGCGCTTGGCCGGCAGATATGCCTACAGTACGCGGACCAGGACAAGGTGCTTAAGGCGCTTACCGTGGAACCGTCGCTGGAGCAGAAGATCATAGACAGCCGGGTGGACACGCCGGCAGGTCCTTTGGCGGCCCTGGAGCCAGCCATTCAGCGCCAGTGGATAAAGGCTCTAACCCTTGCCGTGTCCGCTGTGCAAAAACAGGGCTTGTTCCCGCTTATTCTGTGTTCGGAAGCCGCCCGTGCTTTGGTAAAATCCAGCACGGAGCGGGAGATACCCGACCTTGTGGTCATATCGGTGCCCGAAATTGCCTCGGACGTTCAGGTAGAGGCCGTCGGCGAGATTCGGCTGGAGGGCTAGCGCATGCAGTATCTGGTAGAAGAAGGCGCCACCCACCGGGAGGTGCTGGAAAAAGTACGGGCGCGCTATGGCGATGCAGCCCAAGTCTTAAGCCACCGCACCGTACGGACGGGCGGCTTTCTTGGCTTGTTCGCGCGCGAAGGCGTGGAGATTACCTTCTATCTCAAAGACGATTCCGTTCGGGAAACCGAACGCAAACGCCAGGACATGGAAGATGAGAAACGAAAACTATTGGATCGCATCAACCAGGAAAAGGCCATACAGGAAGTGCTGTCCGAAGTCCGATCCATCAAGAACATGGTGGAAGACGGAGCCGGCCGGGCTTCTGGCTACGATGACGAGCACCCGACCCTGGCGGCCCTGGACGAGCTTTTGGTTCAGAATGATTTTTCCCCATCTTACAGGCAGGAGCTTTTGGCACGGGCCCGCTCGGAATTTTCGCTGGATGGCCTAGAAGACTACAAGGCGGTAGAAGACGCGCTGTTATCCTGGGTGGGCGACCGTATACAGCTGCCCGGCGATACCAGGGCTGTTCGGCCTCGGGTCATTGTCCTTGTCGGTCCTACCGGCGTTGGAAAAACAACCACCATAGCCAAGCTCGCTGCAATACACAACCTTGGCATGGCCGGAGAGCAGGCCCAGGACGTGCACATGATAACCATAGACAACTTCCGCATCGGTGCACGCCAACAGATAGAAACCTACGGATCCATCATGCGCGTGCCGGTGTCCACGGTGGAGACGGCAGCCGATTTGCGTAAGACCATAGCCATGTACAAGGATACGGACCTGATACTCGTGGACACCATAGGCAAAAGCCCCCGCGATGCGGTGCGGCTTGCGGAAATGCAGCAGATACTGGACGCATGCGGTTCCGGTGCGGAAGTGTACCTTGCGGTGTCCGCCACCACCAAAACCCAGGACATGCTCGACGTATTTAGGCAATTCGAACCCTTTGGCTACCGGGCCGTAGTAATTACCAAAATGGATGAAACGGGCAGGGTCGGCAATGTGCTGTCTGCCCTTTCCGAACGGGATAAAAGTGTTGCATGGATTACCGACGGCCAGCGCGTGCCTTTGGACATAGAACGGGCTCACCCTTTGCGTTTTCTTATGAAACTCGAAGGTTTTGCCCCCAACCGGCCGAAACTAGAAGAGCGGTACGGTGCCATTGCCGACAGGCAATAGGATAAGCCAACCATACGGAGAAGTGAGCATGGAAGACCAAGCCCAGAAGCTGCGCGAGCTTATGAATGCAAAACCGGCAGCCCAAGCCGGACAGCCGGGCAAAAAGACCCGCATCATCACCATAGCG
>JAKQNL010000382.1 GCA_029565815.1 Spirochaetota bacterium
CGCTTGTGGCCAGCGTACTTATAGAACTGCCTTGGCAGGCTTTACGCTGGCTCATGGGCACAGGGGCAGCCATGCCTGCCCTGGAATGTGACCCGGCCGGATTGGCTCCGCTTGTCGTTGCTGTAGCCTGCGCCCTCGTGTATGCTTACCCCCATGTCCGAACCTGGTACGCCTCCCGTAGATTACGATTCTCCAAAAGACCTGGCCGCTCTTATGGAGCGGCTGGGCTTTGCCATGCAAAAGCGCTTTGGCCAGAATTTCCTCATAAACAAGCCGGCCAGGCGCAAGATCCTGGGCCTCCTGGAAGCGCAGCAGGGCGAGCGCCTGTGGGAAGTGGGCCCTGGCACCGGCTCCATGACCTGGGAAGCGGCCAGCTTGGGCCATCCTTTGTCGGTCTTCGAGATAGACCGAGGCTTTGCGGAATTCCTGCGACAGTCGTATGGAAGCCTAGACGGCTTTGCCCTGTTCGAAGGCGACTTCGTGAAAACCTGGAGCCAAGCCGCCAAGGAATACGGAAAGCCGACACGGGTATTCGGGAACCTGCCGTACAACGCGGCGGGTGCGATCATAGCGGCGATTATTGAAGGCGGCTTACGGCCGCAGCGCATGGTGTTCACCGTACAGAAAGAGGCCGCCCAGCGCATGGCAGCGATGCCGGGCACCAAAAACTACGCAGCCTTCACGGTGCTGTGCCAGTCGGCCTATACCGTTCGGCATGCATTTGACCTAAGCCCCGGCGTATTCTGGCCACAGCCGCGCGTTACCTCATCGGTGGTGGTCATGGACGCACGCGCGGACGCATTGCCCTGCGCAGGTGAACAATCCTTTACTCGATTTACCCGATGCATGTTCGCTTCCAGGCGCAAAACCCTGCGCAACAACCTGCGGGCCGCCGGCTACACGCCGCAGGACCAGGATGCGGCTGCAGAAAAAACCGGCCTGTCCCTGGACCTGCGGGCGGAAGCCCTGTCGCCTCAACAGCTGGCTGCGCTGTTTGCCGGCTTGCAAACACCGGTGTAAAACCGTACTATCGGGAACATGGTAGACGTACAATCCGGTTCTGTAGACGAAGATACGCTGGACACCATTTTGGCCGCCGACGTGGATTTTTCCGGCGAGCTGTCGTTCAAGGAACCTCTCATGATTAAAGGCCGCGTTTCCGGCGTTGTGCGCACGGAAAGCGACCTGCACATTTCCGAGAAGGCCGTTGTCCAGGCCGATATTTATGCATGCAACATAACGGTACGCGGGACGCTTAAAGGCAATATCCTGGCTACCGGCAAGGTGGAGCTGTTCGCTTCCTGCCGTATGGACGGCGATATCCACGCGGCATACGTTACCATGGAGCAGGGCTCCCGCTTTAACGGTATATGCACCATGACAGGCAGTGCGGATGGCAGTGTCCACTAAACCGGCTGTTGCCTGGGTTCTTTCGCTGCTGCTTGCGTGCGCTTTTATCTATGCGCCGCAGGCTCAAGGTGCAAAACCCGACGCCCTTGCGCTGTACCGTGCTGGCTCTTTTGACCAAGCCCGGCAGGTGTGCATGGCGGAAATCGCGGCAAACCCGGACAACATGGAGTCCTATGTGGTGCTGTCCTGGAGCCTTTTGGCTTTGGGCCGATACGCCGACGCGGAACTGTACGCGCGCAAGGCTCACGACAACATACGGCGGGATCCGCGCATAGTCGAAGTGCTCGGCGAAGCCACCTTTTTCCTGGGCAGGAACGACGAGTCGCTGAAACTGTTTCAGTCCTATGTAAACCTCTTACCCGACAGCACAAAACTGGGTCAAATTTACCACTACATGGGCGAACTGTACCTGCGCATGGAACGCTGGAGCCACGCGGACATGGCTTTTAGAACAGCCATCCAATACACCCCAGGCAATGCCGAGTGGTGGACCCGCATGGGCTACGCCCGCGAACGAGCAGGCGAGTGGACCTGGGCTCTGGAAGCATACGAAGCTGCCCTGCGCTTAAACCCGTCCTTAAACGACGCGCGTTTGGGCAGGGACCGGGCCGTTAAAAAGATCCGGGGCTAACAAGCAGCATGAGCCGACAATTCACAGCCGCCTTCCGCGCATTCGGCTGCCGCTTAAACCAATCGGAAACCGAAGCCCTGGCTGCATCCTTTGCCGATGCCGGCTTTTCCGTGCTCAACGGCGGCCAAGAAGCCGATGTTTTTGTATTCAGCACCTGTACAGTTACCGGCAAAGCAGAGCAAAAAGCCAGGCGCGAGCTGCGGGCAGCCGCACGCGCATGCCCGAATGCGCTCATTCTGGTTAGCGGATGCTATGCGGAAGTGGACCCCGATGCCCTGGAAGCCCTGTCTCCTCGCATCCTGGTGATTCCCGGTAGCCGTAAGTCTGCCATTGGGACAATGGCTGTGCCGCTCTTGGATGCGCTCGAGCACAGGCTGGATACGGTACAGGAAGCACGAGCGCTTGCCCATGCAGCCTTGGGCCGGGTCATTGATCCCTTCGCGTTCAAGCCCGGTGATTTTAGCTACCGATCGCGGGCCGGCTTAAAGGTGCAGGACGGATGCGATAATCGATGCGCATACTGCCGTGTGTGCATAGCCCGAGGCCCGTCCCGCAGCTTGCAGCCTGCAGTCGCTTTGGAGCGGGCGCAAGCGCTGGAAGCATCGGGCTTTCCGGAAATTGTGCTTACCGGTGTCAATTTGTCGCAGTACCGTAGCGATGCTATGGATTTTTCCGCCTTGCTGGACTTTTTGCTTGCCGGAACCAGCCGCGCTGCATTCCGTATCTCGTCCTATGAGCCGGACCGCGTGGACGATGCCTTTTTGCGCGTCTTCTCCCACAAAAGGGTCAGACCCCACCTGCACCTGGCGGCTCAATCCGGTTCCGACGCGGTGCTGTCCGCCATGCTGCGTGGTTACGGCCGCCGCGCTATCATAGACGCTGCACACGGCGCCCGATCTGCAAAGGCCGACCCGTTTATCGGCATGGACCTGATAGCTGGCTTCCCCGGCGAGGACGAAGCTGCCTTTTCCGACACGATGGACATGCTGCAGCAAACACAGCCTGCAGGTCTTCACGCATTCCCGTTTAGCCCGCGCCCCGGAACCGCTGCCTTTACCATGAGCCCGCGGGTGCCCGAACGTATCGCAGGCCAGCGTGTTGCCGCCATGAGTCAGCTTGCCGCCGGCTTTCGCGCAGAATTCGCTCATCGCCGGCTGGGCTGTGTCCTCGATGTGGTGCTTGAGCGCCAGGACAGCAGCCCCGATGATGAAGCCGAAAGCAGCGTTCCTGCCATGGCTGTGTCCGCAGAATACCTGAATGTTTTAATCAGTAATGTGCCGGCCGGGGCAGGACCTGCGCTCCGATGTACAGCTGTATCGGCTCCGGCTGTGCATGGCGGGCCGGATATCGTTGCAGACGCCGATTGTCCTTGAAATTCGGCTGGCGTGCGTTACATTCATATATGGATGTTTTAGACTTTTGGCCTACGCCAAGGAGGCTTGCATGAAACACAATCTGCAAATAGCTATCGTTTGTATCATTGCGAT
This sequence comes from Spirochaetota bacterium, assembly GCA_029565815.1. Taxonomy (GTDB): domain Bacteria; phylum Spirochaetota; class Spirochaetia; order Treponematales; family UBA12059; genus JAKLIU01. The sequence goes on from JAKQNL010000382.1 coordinate 3,529, forward strand.
AAGTTTGACTGGCTGTAGTTTCATGGACAGCTTCCTGGGCGTCAATATATTCGATACGCCGCTCGAGCTGAGCGCAGAAGACATTCAGGGTATGAGCATAGCTGACCTGCAGGAAGCAGCCGGTACGGAAGACTTTTTCGACGCGCTTGCAGAAGACCCTGCCCTGGTGGACGAAGTGCTGGCTGTGTTAGATCCGGCCTTGCCGGCAGACAGCGCACCGGCAACGGGTACGGCAGAAGAGCAGGATGCTGCCATTGTGGCTACCGAAGTGCTTATCTACTCCAGCCCGGCCGGCGATCTTATAGAAAACCTTACAGCCGAAGCCGAAGCCCTCTTGGCCGGGGACATTCCCCAAACCCCCGCAGGTGATCCCGATGTTGGAGCTATCCTTGCTGTGCTGGTTCCGGACTCGGTGATGGGCCCTAACGGCACGGTAGACGAAGCTGCGTTTATTGCGATGATAGACGCCTTGGCGGCAGCCGACGAATACTTCCAGATTTTGGGCCAGTCCATAGGTGCAGACGGCTACGACACAAGCTATGCCAACCCCGGTGAAATAGCCATGAACGCCATGCTTGCGGCAGCGGTAGGAGCTATTGTTGTGCCGACAAACCTTTTGGGCCAGCCTTTGTACGCAAGTACCGGCGCATACCTGTATGCCCTTCTTACCGACCCGGATAACACCCCAGAGCCGG
>JAKQNL010000393.1 GCA_029565815.1 Spirochaetota bacterium
TAACCGAATCGGCCATGCTGCCTCCCGTAAACATCAGAGAGGAGATTGTATACGCATGCACGGCCGCCGGCAAGGTTAAAGATGGAAGAGTTTTTTTAGGGTCGCGTTTTTCGTTAGCCGGTAATGTGCATACAAGAGGAACGCGGCAACCGGTATGATGGCCGATGCGGTGATGCTGGACCACGCAAGCCGGAATACTCCGCCTTTATACATGGCCGCAAAACCTTCCAGTGCGATGCAGAACCCGGCCACCGCCAGGAGAGCAAACGCGAATACGTTGACGCCGCGGCGCTTTGCCTTCATCGACATAAATACCGCCATGGCTATCATAGCAAACGCCGCCGCAGCTATGGGTAGGCCAAGCTGCCAGGACCAGTTCAGCTGACCGTCTATGGCATCAAGGGCCAGGAGAAAACCAAATACGGACAGAATCTGAACCGGCAGAAAAATAGCCGGTTTTTTAGGTAGCAGTACCACCGGGCCGACAAGGAGCCACGCAAGGGCAATCGAAGCAAGCGGATACCAGGCCCAATTCATGCGAAAATCTCCAAGCAGATCGATTACCGCAACCGACAGCGCTGCTATAGCCAAGGACACGCTGATGGTCTCCAGGCCAACCATGCGCTTAGCCCTGGCATCCGGCTTAGCCGATGCCGCTCGATCATACAAGCCGGCCATAGTTGGCTTGTCCGGGTTCTCGCCGCCGGCGGCGGTTCCGCACAAGGGGCAGCGTTTTGCCTGCCCTATATCAACCTTGCAGTGAATACAAATAGCCATTCATACCTCCATGGAGCTTTCCACGCGCACATCCAAGCCAAGCCAAGCAAGGCGGGAGAAGAACAGGCGCTCCACATCCCTTGACTGCGCAAGACTGTGGAAGCTGATATATGCCATGCCCTTCCAGGACAGCATGGAAGCCCCGGTCTTGATAATAGTGCTGGGGGCTCCGACAAAGTCGAAGCGTTCAATATGCGCTTCCAGTTCTTGCGGCATGGAAACCGGCCCCAGGTTGGACAACATGCCGCTCATCATGCCTTCGCCCATGCTCTCAAAAAAAAGCCGGGCAAAAAAGTCTTTCAGCCACACCGGCACAAGCCGTATCATAATGGATCTGCCGGCCCTAGCGTTGCGGCTTACATGGGTAGCCATCCTGCGTTCGTCACCTTCCAAGCGCATGAGGTGATGCGCCCGCTTTACCAGTTCGTCAAAGCTGAATCCGCCTGGCCGCAGATCGATGGCCGGAAGGGCAAACAGGCTAAAGTTGCGCAGGGTCTTGGTTGGGTAGAATTTACGCAGGTTTACGGGTACTTCCAGGGATACCACCGGCCGTGGTTTTTTCCCCGCATCCAGTTCGGCCTGGCGCGTAGTGATCAGAGCATCCATATAGGCGGCAACCACCAGGTCGTTGATGCTTACGCCGCGGCTCTTTGCCTGGGCGGACAGGCCTTCTACCGAAACCACGCCGCAGGTAACCCGGTACTGGCCTTTGGGCAGCAGTTTCGAGTCGATGTGGTATGCTTGGCCCTGTTTGCCCGGCGGCGGAACACCCGGCCGGTAGTAGCGGTGATAAGCGTCCTCGTGCTCCTCTGCACTCGGTGTGTCGCCAACGCGTACATCACCGGGCAAGGGCGTGGAGGTTACGCCGAGTATGCGGAAATACTCTGCAAGTAAGGCTTTTAGGAATGCCATGCATCCGGTTCCGTCGCTTAGGATGTGGGCGAATTCGCAGGCTACTCGATTGCCCGACAGGCGCACGCGAAACAGGAAACGGTAGCGCTGCCTAAGGTTTAAGCCCATGTTTGGCGGCCCGATGTCGGTTTCCAGTACCGGTAGCGCGCTGGTAGGCTGCAGGTAGTACCAGAAAAAACCGCGCTTTAGGTGCACCATAAAATACGGAAAACGCTTGGCGCATGCATGGAGCGCTTCTTCCATCGCGCTGTACACAATGGGATGGTCCAAGCTTGCGGACATGCGGAACACGAAGGTATTTCGTCTGTTGGAAACAGCCGGCATGATGATGGCGGCGTTGTCGAGCATCCAATACGAGCCGG
>JAKQNL010000411.1 GCA_029565815.1 Spirochaetota bacterium
GTCTTGCCGTGGTCGATGTGGCCGATCGTACCCACGTTCATGTGGACCTTAGTACGATTGAACTTCTCTTTAGCCATTCGTATCCTCCTGGACTTGTCTTACGGAAAGAAGGGGACCAACATTCCGTGGGTTCCCGCATTATATGTCCCCCGCGCCTTGTAATCAAGGGGCATCCACAGGCGCTCAGCCACGCTGAACGCCCACCGGATTCCGGCTACAGCCGGGAGGGCGTGATCAAAACTACCACCTGTAGTGCGCAAATGCCTTGTTGGCTTCTGCCATTCGGTGGGTGTCTTCGCGCTTTTTAACCGCGGTGCCGGTGCTGTTAAAGGCATCGGCGAATTCGGAAGCCAGGCGGTCGGCCATGGATTTTCCGGATCGGTTGCGGGCAGCTGCGATGATCCAGCGCATGGCCAGCGCCTCGCGGCGGACCTCGCGGATCTCGATAGGCACCTGGTAGGTGGCGCCACCGACGCGTCGGGATTTAACCTCGACCATCGGCTTGACGTTCTCCATCGCCTTCATGAATGCGTCCAAGGCCGGAGCTCCGGATTTTTCCTGCAGGGCGGAAAGCGCATCGTACACGATGGTCGTGCAGATGGATTTCTTGCCCTGCCACATCATGCGGCAGATGAATTTGGTAATGGTCACGCTGTTGTACCGCGCATCCGGCATGTGGCCGCGGTCAACGGACTTCTTTTTTCGTCCCATTTTCCGGCCCCCTTATGCCTTCGGCCGCTTGGCGCCGTACTTGGAACGGGCCTGCTTGCGGTCCGCTACGCCCAGGGTATCCTTGGCGCCGCGAATAATGTGGTAACGAACACCTGGAAGGTCCTTAACGCGTCCACCGCGAATAAGAACGACAGAGTGTTCCTGCAGATTGTGGCCTATACCCGGTATATAAGCGGTCACTTCGGTGCCGTGTGAAAGGCGCACGCGTGCTACCTTCCGGAGGGCCGAGTTCGGCTTCTTTGGGGTCATGGTCATAACCCGAGTGCAAACGCCGCGCTTTTGCGGGCATTCGTTAAGAGCCGGGCTCTTGGTCTTCCAGACGGATTGCTTTCGCCCCATCCGGATCAGCTGGTTGATCGTAGGCATGAAACCTTAGTCTCCTGGTTTTTGCCGGGCCTCAGCATGGTCCGACGTTCATTTGGTACACGAGAACCTACCGACGCGCTGGTAAGGCGCGCCGGAGATACACAATAGAATTTCTTGACGTTGCGTGTCAATCGCCGCGCCGGCTATCAGTCATCTCCTTCCACGTTGTCGTCCACGGGGCTAAAACCCTCGTCGTTCTCAAACGCGGTCTCCTGTTCGAACTCCGCATCGTCCTGGTAGGCAGCCGGCGCGTTGGCCGCGGGCAATGCCGCAAGCTCGCGCTCCTTGCGCCGCTGTTCCAGCACTTCCTCGACATAGGCGTCCACATCCTCGAATTCACTGTCAGACACCTTGATGTTTTTGTAGTTGCGCATGCCGGTGCCGGCCGGGATAAGGTGACCGATGGCGACGTTTTCCTTCAGGCCGCGGAGCTGATCCGTCGCGCCAGCAATGGCAGCGTCGGTGAGCACCCGCGTGGTTTCCTGGAAGGAAGCGGCGGATATGAACGAGTCGATCTTGAGCGACGCGCGGGTAATGCCCATAAGCAGCGGCCTGGCTACTGCCGGCTGTCCGCCCTCGGCCTGCACGCGTCGGTTCTCCTCGTGGAAGCGGTACTTGTCTATCTGCTGGCCGTAGATGAAGCGGGTGTCGCCGGGGGCTACGATTTCAACTTTCTTCATCATCTGGCGCACGATAACGCCAATGTGTTTGTCGTTGATGGTAACGCCCTGCAGGCGGTACACCTGCTGGATCTCGTCCATGATGAAGCGCTGGCAAGCCTGCTCGCCGGATATGTTCAGGATGTCGTGGGTATTCGGGTTGCCGTCGCACAGTTTGTCGCCGGCTTCCACCACGTCTCCGTCGCGGACCAAAAGGCGCCGACCGACGGGAACCAGGTGTTTGTATTCTTTGCCGAATATGTCCATGACCAGGATAACGCGTTTGCCCTTAACGATGTTCTTAAACGCAACTTTGCCGGACACCATGGCAAGCACAGTTGGGGTTTTGCTCTTCCGTGCTTCGAACAGTTCGCCAACGCGCGGAAGGCCGCCCACGATATCCATGGCGCGTGCGCCTTCTTTAAGGGTTCGAGCAAGCGTCTTGCCGGCCTTGACCACATCGCCGTCTTCCACGTTCAGGTACGCGCCGCCGGGCAAAAGGTACTGGAATATTTCGTTACCTGCTTCGTCGGCTATGATGATGCGCGGCTGTTTTGCGTCGCGCTCCACGCCAAAGTCGGCGATGCGCTTCTCCACGTTGCCGGTATCCTCGTTGATCTCTTCCTTGAGGGTTGAGCCGGGGATTATATCTTCATAACGCACATAGCCGTCGTATTCGGAGATAATTGGGTCGGAGAACGGGTCGAACAGGGCCAAGGCGCTATTCGCTTCTACGACGTCGCCTACCTTGCACACCACTTCGGAGCCGTTGCGCACTTCCACGCGGGCTTCCTGGGCTATGGACAAGAGCTTCTTGCCGTCCAACACCTTCGCGTAGGAAATGTCGGTGGCCTTGACCACTTCGCCGTTTTTGCCCTTGCGCTTGATGACAGGGTCGCCCTTAAGGAGACGGCGGCCGTCTTCCACCAGGAGCTCGTCGCCCTTTTCCAGGTCCCACTGCCCGAAGACCTTGCAGGCCATCAGGTAGCCCTTGCGGGTAAACAGGTAGTGGCCATTCTGCAGGGGAACGTTCAGGCCTTCGATCTCGGTGATGTACACCGGGTACTTAAGGCTGATGCGGTTTTCTTCGGACGCCTTGGTTGCCGCGCCGCCGATATGGAAGGTACGCATGGTTAGCTGGGTACCCGGCTGGCCGATGGACTGCGCCGCGATGATGCCCACCGCTTCGCCTATTTCCACCGTGCGGCCGGTGGCCAGGTTTCGGCCGTAACAGCGGCGGCACACGCCGTGCTTTGCCTCGCAGGTAAGCACGGTGCGGATAACCACCTGCTCGATACCGGCTTCCTCGATGCGCTGGGCCAGCTCTTCGGTTACTTCCTCGTTCACGTCGATGATGATCTCGCCGGTAATGGGGTGCTTGAGGCGCTCCAGGGTATAGCGACCAATGATGCGCTCGCGGAGGGTTTCCACGATTTCTTCGCCGTCTTTGATGGCCGTGTGCGCGACGCCGTTTATGGTTCCGCAGTCGTCCACGTTGATGACCACGTCCTGGGCTATATCCACGAGGCGGCGGGTAAGGTAACCGGCGTCCGCGGTTTTAAGCGCGGTATCGGCCAAGCCCTTTCGGGCGCCGTTGGTGGATATGAAGAACTCGATAACGGAAAGGCCTTCTTTGAAGTTAGACCGGATGGGCAGCTCGATGATGTCTCCGCCCGGCTTGGCCATAAGGCCACGCATACCGGCCAGCTGGCGTATCTGGTTTTTAGAACCACGCGCGCCGGAGTTTGCCATCATGTATATATTGTTAAAGCCTGCCCGGTCTTTTTCCAGGGTCTTCATCATCACCGCAGTTACGTCTTCGTTGGTCTTGGACCACACTTCAACGACCTGGTTGTAACGCTCTTCCTGGGTAATATGGCCGGCCAGGTACTGCTGCTGGATGCCGTCTACCAGCTTGTTGGCCACATCGATCATCTCGTATTTTTCTTTGGGGATGATGATGTCGTCCATGCCTATGGTCGCGCCAAAGAAGGTTGCGTACTTAAAGCCCATGTCCTTGA
>JAKQNL010000413.1 GCA_029565815.1 Spirochaetota bacterium
TACTATTCCAGGCGCATGAGCCGGGCGGAGATCATGTCTGCAGGCGCGTTCAGGCTGGAACCGGAAACGGACGGTGAGCGGGATGTACTGCGTTACTGGAACGGATTTGTGAACGGCCGGCCATTCCTGGACGGCATGGAAATTCTCCGGGATCCTCCGGATGTAAAACAGGCTTTCCTCGACGGCCAGCTCGACGGCGCGTACAACATGAAGGGCTCCTTCGGCAAGGAACTGCAAGCGGCAGGCTTTACCGGAAAACTGCAAAATTACACTTCCAGATTCTGCTACGGCCTGGTTATAAACTATAAACGCGACACCTGGCTGTCCAGAAACAAGGAACTCTACCGAGCCCTGTCCATGGCCTTTGACAAGGACAGGATCATACAGCAAACGCTGGACGGATACGGCGAGCGGGCGGACTCTGTTATACCCCATTCCATACTCGGTACGCCGGGCGAACCATTCATACGGCACGACCTGGACGCGGCAAAAACCATTTTCGATTCCTGGCGGGGCAAGGCTGATTTTTCCAAACCCCTAAAAGTGGCTTTCCGAAAATACCCTGCCCTTCCGAACGTTCCGCTTATAGAACAAGCAGTTAAGGAAACGTTCGCTTCTTTAGGCATAGCCATAGAAACATCGATAGAGGAGCTGTCCAAGCCTTTAGGCTGGTTTGTGGATAAATTCGATCTAGTGTTTGCAGGCTTTATGGGAGAAGTGGATCTGTATTCCGGCACGGAGCCGTTCATAAGCAAAACCGGCGGCGACAACTGGTTCGGCTATTACAACCAGGACGTGTACGACCTATTGTCAAATTCCATCTCGATAAAGGACAACGCCGAGCGCACCAAGCTTTTTGTGGAAATCATGAAAGCGTTCACCAATGACGGCTTTATGGTTCCGCTATTTTTCCAGCAAGTGCTGTCCATCAGCGCATCCCACGTCAACGCCCTGTTCATGGGACCGGAAGAAACCTATGTACCCGACGCCATTTACCTGTGGCCGAAAGGCGCAAGCGCTGGCGTCGATCCGGAACTGATGCCTCGCTACAAAAACGCCGTGGACACCATGGACACATACGCGAAGGATATCATAAGCCGCTCGAAATCGCTGGTTATGTCCGGCCGCGCCGTAGGGACAGCCTTAGCAGCCCAGCAAGCGGAAGCAACGCGCGCATACGACTTGTTTGGAAGATTCATACAGAGCGCAGAAGATGCGAGTGGAACCAGAAAGGATATGGTAAGCCGCATTCGGTCCACCGCAGCGGAGTCGGCAAAAACCGGCCAGGCAACCCGTATGATACAGGACGGCCTACTGGAACTGGTCTCGGCGATAGAAGGAACGCGCAAGGCGCTTGGGCAGGTTCGTCACGACATAGAGCTTATGCAGGCGACAACCGGCGATATAAGCTCGTCCAACGAGTTCATCGGTTCTATCGCCATTAACGCGGCTATCATAGCTGCAAAAAGCGAGCGTGGCACCGGAGACTTGCGTAAGGTATCCGAATCCATCGCAGAGCAGGCAAGGCGCAACGACGACTACACCGGTAAAATTGTTGTAACACTGTCGGTAATGGAAGAAAACGCAAAGGAGCACGATGAGGCTTTGGCCCATATCGCCCAGAGCCTGTCGGAAGCAGCGCACCAGGTAGGACAAGGCGGCGCCGTCCTGGATCGTGTTGGGCCGCTTCTAAACCAGGCCGATGACCGCAGCAGGGCAACCGAAGAACTTTCTACAGCGCTAGCCCAAGCTATAGACGATGCACGAAAAGCGGTAGACCAAATACAGGCGGAATCCGTTGCCCTAGCGCTCCAGACCGACACCCTGAAATTCGGCCTGGATCTAGAACAAGGCGTTGCGGATATACTTGGTGACGTAACGGCAATAAACCGCGAGATCCGCGATAAGGTTATGACCGGCTCATCAAACTCGTTTGGAAGAGCTTAGGATAGCAGCAGCGAGCTTAGCCATGCACATGCCGGTGGTGCAAGTCAGGGTAATGCCTGTGCGTATGCTCGCTTGCCTGGTGCTCGTGCAGGTGCGTATGGCGCTTGCCGTTTAGCGCTATAGATTCCTGGTCTGTGCCATCATGGTGGCCAT
>JAKQNL010000427.1 GCA_029565815.1 Spirochaetota bacterium
AGAGTTCGCCAAAGCCGCGCAGCACCGCCACACATTCACGCACCGAATCGCGGCCTATGATGCCGGAATGAAACACATCCCGCCCAAGCGATGTGTGCCTGGACGCGCTTTCCAGCACGCGCGGAGTACCATCCTCGTTGACCGTAGCTACCAGCAAGCGGATCCCCGTCGAACCAAGCTCGACCACCGCGCGAATACCCTGTTCCACACTGCCTCCGTACAAATCCGTTCCTAGTATCGCGCGATAGGCCTTTGCGGCGCAAGCGACGGACCAAGCAGGCTACTGGTGACAAAATCCCCGCCTATCCGTTACACTAAACGGATGAATGACCGCGCTGTTTCCGTACGCAGGCCACGCTTGGCCGCAGCACTCATGCTCGCTATCCTGTGTGTGCTCACATCGGCCTGCTCGCAGGCTATTGGCTGGGGCGTAGTCCTGTGGCCGCCCCAAGCATCCGAAATAATCCCCGGCTCTGTCGTGCCGGTCTACTTCAAATCGAATATAACCAAAAGCTACGGCGTTGGCGTGCCTGGCTCCAACGCAAAGGAAGAGCTGGAACTGTGGCGGGTAGACCTGTTCCGCTCCGCGCGCGAAGCCAAAAAAGCGGCCCAAAATCTTGGCCAGCTTGCATCCGTGTACGGCATAAGCACGCGCGACGGCCTCATACTGCGAACCAAGGCGACCAACCTTGCCGACCAGGTATACAGGCTGCGCCTTGACCAGGAAATAAAACTATTACAGAAGGTACCGGGTGAAACCGTCAGTACAGCAGGCGTCGCATTACCCGGTGACTGGTACCTTGCGATGGCAGACGACGGCACGCGAGGCTACGTATTCTCCAACCAGCTTATGCTGTGGGACAGCTCCAAGGAGCCCAGGCCGACCATCGAAGCGGGCAAACGGACTATGGACGCCCAGGAAGCCGATTTGTTCGGCACCGTGTGGCGGCCCGATTATTTTAGGCCCATGGTGGAATCCGGCCGCATCGATTTGTACGCATACCAACCGCGCTACGGCATATTCACCGATGTCCAAAGAAAACAAATACGGGTGGAACGGCCCGGATTCTCCAAATCGTACACCTACACGGCGATAAGCAAAAACGATGAAGGCCTTTTGGTGCTGGAACCAAGCGGCGCCGCCTTCTCGTTTACCAACTCCGGGGACCTGCAGTTTTACCCGCCGCAAGCGGACCTGCCACCGGCGGCACCGGGAACCGAGCCGGTATCGTTTTACGTTTTCCAGGCACAAAATACCGACGTACGCGACGTGATAGCCGCCGAAGAGCGCCGCAGGCTTGGCCTTTTATCCAAGCTGGTCCAACAAGGCGAGCAGTTCGTTAGCGAGCAGTGGGGATCGCTCATTATTACCCGTTCAGCTCGCGTTACCTGGGCTGGCAAGGAAGCCCTGGTTCCAGCCCGCATTCCTGCGGATGCCCAGGATACCGGAGCTATTGTCATGGACCTGTTTTTATCCGACGCCCTTGCTGCCTTCTGGGACGGAGGCTTTACCATACGCTTTGACGGCGAATCGCTACCGGCCGTTAGGTTTGTATATCGATATACGGACACCAGCCTGGAACTGGCCTTTGTGCCGGATGCCGCGCTTAAAGGCAGCACGGTAGACGCAGCCGGCGGCCTAGCGGTAGATCTCTACTTCGATCGGTATCGATAATCCATGGCCTTTGTACAATTCACCGGCGTTTCCCTGGCCTTTGGCGCCAGGGACATACTGAAAGACGCATCCCTGTTCCTGTCTGCTGGCACCAAGGCCGCGCTTGCAGGCCCGAACGGCGCCGGCAAGACTACCCTTTTGCGCATTGTTGCAGGAACGCTAGCCCCGGACTCCGGCGAGCGGGCTATCCAAAAAGACACCCGCGTGTCATACCTGCCGCAGTCCGGCATCGCATACAGCGGCTGCTCGGTTTCGGAAGAAGCGGAAAAAGCATACGCACAAATCGAGCGCCTCATTGAACAACGCGACGGCATAGGCGCCGAACTGGAGGGTCTGACCCCCGAATCGCCTAAAATCGCAGGCCTGCTCAACGCATACCACGAGCTGGACGAATCCATAAACGGTTCGGGCTACTTTCGGCGCAAGGACCGCATACGGGAAGTGCTTACAGGCCTGGGATTCAACCCCAGGCAGCTGGATAGACCCGTGGGCGAACTGTCTGGCGGCTGGCAGATGCGCGTCGCGCTTGCAAAAGTGCTTCTAGAAAACCCGGACATCATGCTGTTGGACGAACCGACCAACTACCTGGACCTGGAAGCCAGAAACTGGCTGGAAAACTTCTTATGCGATTTCCACGGCGGCTTTGTGCTGGTATCCCACGACCGGTCGTTCTTGGACTCCACGGTCAACGAGGTATACGAGCTGTGGAACGGCAGCCTTAGCCGCTACCAGGGCGGATACACAGCATACGAGGCACAACGGCGACAGGAACTGGAAAGCCTGTTCAAAGCATGGGAAGCCCAACAGGAAGAGATAGCCCACCTGGAAGACTTTATACGCCGATTCCGCTACCAGGCGACAAAAGCATCCCAGGTACAAAGCCGCGTTAAGCAGCTGGAAAAAATCGAACCTATCATCATTCCCGAAGGCATGAAAAAAGTGCACTTTAGCTTTCCGAGCCCGCCCCATGCCGGTCGCATAGCCCTTACCCTGGACAACGTATCCAAGAACTACGGCCAAGCTCGCGTGGTTGATAAGCTATCCATACTCGTGGACTCCGGCTCCAAAACCGCCTTCGTTGGCCCTAACGGCGCAGGCAAATCCACCCTTATGCGTATCATTGCCGGCGTGGATACAGACTATGACGGCCAGCTGCGCTACGGCACAGGCATAAGCGTCGCATACTTTTCCCAGGAGACATCCGAAGCCCTGGACTCAAGCTTGACCGTTGAGGAAGAAGCCGCATCCCAATGCCCGACAGCCCTGTTGCCCGGCATACGGACCCTGCTTGGCGCCTTCCTATTCCGCGGCGACGACGTACAAAAACGGGTAAGCGTATTGTCCGGCGGCGAACGATCGCGCTTGGCCCTCCTTAAGCTTTTACTGCACCCGGCAAACCTTTTGGTGCTGGACGAACCGACCAACCACCTGGACCTGGATTCCAAAGACGTGCTTCTGGACGCCCTGAAGCGCTTTCCGGGCACGGTGCTCTTCGTGTCCCACGACCGATTCTTCATCGAAGGCCTAGCAGACAGCGTGCTGGAACTGTCCTGCGGCTCCACGCCCACCCTATACCCGGGCAACTACGACTACTACCTGCACAAAAAGGAACTGTCAGCACAGGCCGGGGGACAGTCACCGTCACCGCAGGGGGGACAGTCACCAACCGACACAAAGATCTCCCGCGAGCAGGATAAAAAGCGCAAGACCGAGCGCAGGCGCCTTAAGAAGCGGGAAGAGGAACTGCTTGCGCTCATGGATAGCTGTGAGTTGAGGAAAAAAGAAGCGGAGACAGCCATGGCAGACCCGGCCAACTATTCCGACGGCCCAGCTATGAAAGCCCTGCAGCTAGCTCTGGCCAAGGCTGCATCGGACACGGATGCTGCCATGGCCGAGTGGGAAGCTGTCGCATCTGAACTAGAACAGTATGCGGATATAAGCGATACCTAAGCCCTGGTAGCTCGAAGCGCAGCACCCTGCCTAAGGGCTCCAAACGAAGCGGCCGACGCATCGTGGGCGTAATATGCCGCAAGGGTAGCGGAATCCAGCACGTGGCCGTCCACTGCAGCACGCCATGCATCCCAGGTGGGCGACTCCGGTTGCACATGCGCATCGAGGGCCAACAGGGTAAACACATAGTGGTGAAGCCCGCTGCCGTCCGGCGGGCATGGACCGCCCCAGCCAAGTTCGTAGTAATCGTTGATGCCCTGCACGGTGCCGTCTTCCAGCCGTGGATAGGCGGGTAGCCCGGCTACAAGCTTACTTTGCCAGGC
>JAKQNL010000437.1 GCA_029565815.1 Spirochaetota bacterium
CCTGGCCCTTGGCCAAGGCTATGCGCGCGTCCAGCGAATCCAGGGCTGCGGCGTTCCATCCAAGCTCCCGCAGGCGGCTTGTGCATACGGCCGCGTCGTCCCAGTCCTGCTGATCAAAAAAGGCCAGGGCTGCCGAAAGCCATGCGGGAGCTGCGGCTGCGGCGTCTCCGGAGCTGTCCAGTTCCTTAGCCTGATTCATGCGGAATATGGGCATGGCCGTATCCAAGTCCGCAGCCGCGCCGTATGCCTGGGCGGCCTCGGCGAATCGGCCCAGGTTGTGGAGCGCATGGCCCAAGAGGTTAAGCCGTCTGGGATTCTGCGCGCTGGCTTCTGGGTCGGCTTCCAGGCTTTCCTTAAGCTTTTGGTAGTCCCCGCGCAGGTACAGGATGTTCAGTTTTTCCTCGAGTGCGTCGCCCATTGAAGGATCGATGGCTAGGCACGCGGTGAGCGCGTCGTCGGCATCGTCCAACAGCTGTAGGCGCATGCATGCTTCGGCTTTTAGAAAAAGGTCGGCAGCCGTTGGATTCCGCAAGCGGCGCAGGTTGATGATGCATGGCAGATAGTCGCCGGCGGCATAATGCGCGTTTGCAAGCGCGCGCCTTTGCTCAGTACTGTCCATGGACAGGTGCAGGCAGCGCAGGTATTCGGTTTCCACTTCCAAAGGCCGGGTTTCTAGCGTGCAGTCAGACAGCCCGGCACATGAGGCTTCCCCGTCGGAACGGGCAGCAAAACCCAAACGGCCTTCGGGCAGGCTGTCATCGGCTATTTCAAACGCCCATATTCCATCTACAAGCGCCGTATACCTATCGCCACGTGCTACGAGCGTAAGCTGTACCAGCTCCTTGTCGCGTATCCACGGGCATGGAAGCATGGGCAGGGCAGGCCGCGGGTGTCCGTTGAACACGACATCCAGCCGTATCCATCCGCCCGAGGAAACGAGTATGCATGCGAAGGAACTGTCATCCACCATGCGGAATACCACGCCCGATGAAGCATCCTTCTGGCCGGATAGCTGAAGGACGGCCTTAAGGGAAAAGTCCGCGCAGTTTGAGTCGGCAAGCTCGGTCCACGCAAGCATGCCGCCTTTAGTAAGCTGTAAGCTTAAACGGCCGTCTGCCACGCCTACCGTGTATCGATGATCCTTCCCGGCTTCAAAGCCCGATGCATCCAAGGAGGAAAAATCGATTACTCGGGGCCCAAGGCTTTTTGGCGCGGGGCGTTTTTTGAACAGGGCAGTCAAGAAGCGTAGCATTGCGTCCATGGTAGCGCGAGCCGGCGGCTTTACTCAAGTATTATGGCCGGGCCGTTTGCTTCGGGGCACAAGGGCGCGTTTCGTAGCAGCTTGATACATTGAATCGCGGGGTGGGGCGGGCTATAATAGAAACGGAGCCGTGGAGCTCCGAGCCGTTTGGAGGTCCAATGAAGCGATCCGTGTCATTTCTTATGCCTTGTGTGCTGGCAGTAGCCTTGTTTGCCGCTGTTTCATGCGGGGGTTCCTCTGCACAAAGCCCTGTACCCGACACGCGTTCCGGAGCCGATACGGCCGATATATCGACAGCGGTTCCAAGCGCTTCGTTCAGCGCTTCGTGCGTCTTTGTGGACGGCTTTGTGGAGCGTGGCCGGGGCGACAGCTGGGCAACGCTGGAAATAG
>JAKQNL010000446.1 GCA_029565815.1 Spirochaetota bacterium
GCCTGGAGCCTGCGCAGATCATCGCTCTCGCTCGCATCAAACGCGCCGCGGCCATCGTCAACGGCGAGATGGGCATCATCGATCCAGCTGTCGCACAGGCAATCGTGGGGGCCGCAGACGAAATCATCGCCGGATCCCACCATGACCACTTCCCCGTCGACACCTACCAGACCGGCAGCGGCACCTCGTCCAACATGAACATGAACGAGGTGCTCGGCCTCCTCGCCACGAAGTCCCACGGTGCCACAGTTCACCCCAACGACCACGTGAATGCCTCCCAGTCATCCAATGACGTCTTCCCGACCTCGGTGCACATCGCGGTGACGGGCGCGCTATTGCGGGACCTCATCCCGTCGCTGGAGCATCTCGCTACTGCGCTGGAGGCCAAGGCCGCACTGTGGAAGACGGCGGTCAAGGCGGGGCGAAGGCATCGGGAGTATACTTCACTGCGGGGACAGACCCCGGGCGCGGGCTTAAACCTGGGGTGCGGCCAGCCGGAGGGCGTCGCCCAGCTCGTCCAGAATGTGCGGGCCCTTGCGCCACCGGTGCCAGTACAGGGTCAGGTTAAGCCTGGCCCGCTGGTCCAGTTCCACCAGGCGGCCGGACTGTAGGTGCGGCCTAGCCTGTATATCGGTAGCCAGCCCGTAGCCCAGCCCTGCCAGCAGTAACTCCATGTACGCCTCCGTAGAAGGCGCATAGTGGGCCGGGCAGGGCGGTGGCTCCGTACCCAACAGGTAGCGCAATGCGCTGTACTGCAGGCTGTCGTTCCTATCCGAATGCACCAAGGGAGCCAGGGCTAGGTGCTGGGGGCCCATGCCGGCGGGGAAATAGCTGTCCCGGAATTCCGGGCTGGCTACCAGTTTGTAGCGCAGTGTGCCCAAGAGGCTCACCGTACAGCCCTGTACCGCCTCGGCCTGGGGACTGACGCATGCGGACGCCGTTCCATCCTTTAGAAAACCAAGCACACGGTCCTGATCATCCTGCAGTATTTCCACGGTGAGCCGTCGGCTACGCAAAAACGGTATGAGCGCATGCATAAGCCAGGCTGACAGGCTGTCGGTATGCACCCCTATGGAAAGCTGGCGGTATGAGCCCTCGTCCACCGGGGACAGGTCTGTGGCCAGTTCGTCCTCCAGGTCCCGCACCTGCCGCCAGTGTCTGAGGATACGCTCTCCCACGACCGTAGCGCGCGGCGGATTCTCCCGCACCACCAGCACCTCGCCCAGTTCCAGCTCCAGCTGTCGTATACGTTGAGACACCGCCGACTGGGTGATGGACAAAGCGTGGGCGGCTCTCTCAAAGCCACCACGCTCGATGACGGACGCGAAGGCTTCAAGCAATCGGTATTCAAGCATGGGCTATAGTAATCTGGCTAATGGATTATGAAAAGCATTAATTTTACATTTTGCGCAAAATCTGCTAGGGTCAGACCCTGCGGAGGTTCCATGGAAAACATAGTGCTGGACGGCCAGTCGGTAACCATCAAGGATTTTGTGCTTGCAGCCCGCTATGGCGCAAAAATTATGCTGGACGACGAAGCGGCTGAGCGAGTCGATGAAGCCAGGCAGGTGGTGGAGCGCTGTGTGGACGAAAACCTGGTCCGCTACGGCATAACCACCGGCTTTGGCAAGTTTTGCGATGTGGTCATCAGTAAGGAAGACAACGCGGCCCTGCAAAAGAACCTTATTATGAGCCACGCTGTCGGCGTTGGAGAGCCCCTTCCGATAGAGGCTGCCCGCGGCATGCTTGTGTTGCGCGCAAACGCCCTTGCTCACGGCAATTCCGGCGCCCGATTATCGACCATCCAGGCTCTTGTCAATATGCTCAATGCAGGCGTGGTTCCTGTGGTTCCGGAAAAAGGTTCCCTTGGCGCTTCCGGCGACCTGGCTCCGCTGTCCCACGTGGCCATAGCCCTGTGCGGCATGGGCGAGTGCTTTTACAAGGGCACGCGCATGCCTTCATCCGATGCGCTGTCCGCCGCCGGCCTTACACCGATAGTGCTGTCCGCAAAGGAGGGTCTGTCCCTCATTAACGGCACCCAGTGTATGACCAGCGTCGGCGCATTGGCTGTATGGGACGCATGGAAACTGGTACGGACAGCCGATGTGGCCGCAGCCCTTACCAGCCAAGCCCTGCGCGGCATCACCGACGCATACGACCCCCGGGTGCATGAAGCACGGGGCCAGGCCGGCCAAATTGACTGTGCGGAAAACCTGCTTGCCCTGCTGGAAGGCTCCGAATTGTCCACGCGCCAGGGGCAGGAGCGCGTGCAGGATGCCTACACCCTGCGCTGTATCCCGCAGATACACGGTGCTTCCCGCGACGCGATAGGCTATGTGTGGGATATCGTGTCCCGCGAGCTTAATGCCGTAACCGACAACCCGCTCATATTCATCAACCCCGATGACGCATCCGGCGGCGATATTATTTCCGGCGGCAATTTCCACGGCCAGCCAGTGGCCCTGGCCATGGACTTTTTGGGCATAGCCGCGGCCGAGCTTGCAAACGTGTCGGAGCGACGCATCGAGCGCCTGGTGAATCCAGCCCTGTCCAACGGCTTACCCGCTTTCCTGGTGCAAGACGGCGGGCTCAATTCCGGCTTCATGATCATCCAGTACACGGCCGCATCGCTGGTGTCCGAAAACAAGGTGCTAGCCCATCCTGCAAGCGTGGACTCAATCCCGTCAAGCGCAAATCAGGAAGACCATGTGTCCATGGGCACGATAGCCGCGCGCAAAGCCCGCCAGATTGTGGATAACGCGCGCACGGTCATCGCGCTGGAGCTTTTGTCTGCCTGCCAGGCCATAGACCTTGCAGGCAGTGCGAACAAGCTGTCTGAGCCGACCAAGGCCGCCTACCGGCTGATACGCTCCGTTGCTCCCATGGTGAAAGAAGACCGCATCATGTACCAGGACATACAGGCAGTGCTTGCCCTGGTAGCGGACGGAGCGGTGCTCCGGGCAGCCGAGGAAAGCCTTGGCCGAGAAGCCGACTAGAAAGGAAAGCGCATGAACAATTTTGACGTCAGCAACGCAATGACCATACGGCTGGACTTTGACAGCCTGCCGCCCGAACCTGTTTTTGCCCACGGCATACGCCGAGCTCCAAAGCGCGAAGTGCACCTGAATAAAGCGCACGAGGCTCTTGCCCTGCGTAACGCCCTGCGCTATCTGCCGCAAGAACTGCACCAGGCAATGGCTCCAGAATTCCTGGCGGAACTGCGCACGCGCGGCCGCATATACGGCTACCGCTTCCGGCCGGAAGGACTCATCACGGGCAAGGGCATAGACCACTACAAAGGCGCGTGCATGGAGGGCAAGGCCTTCCAGGTGATGATAGACAACAACCTGGACTTTGACGTAGCCCTGTATCCATACGAACTGGTTACCTACGGCGAAACCGGCCAGGTGTGCCAAAACTGGATGCAGTACCGGCTCATCAAAAAATACCTGGAAGTACTGGATCACAACACGACCCTGGTCATCGAAAGCGGCCATCCGCTTGGCTTGTTCAAAAGCCACGCACTGGCGCCCCGCGTCATCATCACCAACGGCCTTATGATAGGCATGTTCGACAACCAGAAAGATTTTAACCACGCGGCCGCGCTTGGCGTCGCAAACTACGGCCAGATGACAGCCGGCGGCTGGATGTATATCGGGCCTCAGGGCATAGTGCACGGAACCTTCAACACGCTCCTCAACGCAGGCCGGCTTAAGCTGGGTGTTCCGCAAAGCGGCGACCTGGCCGGAAAGCTGTTTGTGTCCTCCGGTTTGGGCGGCATGTCCGGGGCCCAGGGCAAGGCAGCCGTCATAGCCGGAGCCGCGTCCATCATAGCCGAGGTAGACCCATCCCGCGTTAAAACGCGCTTCGACCAAGGCTGGGTGTCCTGCGTGGAAACCACCGTGCAGGGGGCTTTTGACCGGGCTCGCGAAGCGCAAAAAGCCGGCAAAGCGGTGGCGGTTGCCTTTCAGGGCAATATCATCGACCTGTTGGAACACGCCGACGTGCGGGGTATCCATATCGACCTATTGTCGGACCAGACCAGCTGTCACGCGGCCTACGAAGGCGGCTACTGCCCGGCGGGCATAAGCTTTGACGAACGCACGCGCCTCCTCAAGGACGAGCCGGATCGTTTCCGCGCCCTGGTGGATCAAAGCCTTGCCCGGCACTTTGCCGTAATCCGGCGCTTGTCCGCGCGAGGCACTTACTTCTTTGACTACGGCAACAGCTTTCTCAAAGCCGTCTACGATGCAGGTGTGCGCGAGGTGTCCAAAAACGGCGTGGACGAAAAGGATGGCTTTATATTCCCCAGTTATGTGGAAGACATACTGGGCCCAGAGCTATTCGATTACGGCTACGGCCCATTCCGCTGGGTATGTCTGTCCGGCAAGGACGACGACCTGCGCAAGACCGACGCAGCAGCCATGGCCTGTATCGACCCGAATCGGCGCGGTCAGGATCGGGACAACTGGCAGTGGATCAAAGATGCCGAGAAGAACCGCCTGGTGGTCGGCACCCGCGCGCGCATTCTGTACCAGGACGCCATGGGCCGCATGAACATAGCCCTCAAGTTCAACGACATGGTGCGTAAGGGCGAGGTTGGGCCAATCATGCTTGGGCGCGACCACCACGACTGTGGCGGCACGGATAGCCCGTTCCGCGAAACCAGCAACATCAAGGACGGGTCCAATGTCATGGCAGACATGGCGGTGCAGAACTTCGCCGGCGACGCGGCCCGCGGCATGAGCCTTATAGCCCTGCACAACGGTGGCGGGGTTGGTATAGGCAAGTCGGTGAACGGCGGCTTCGGCATGGTGCTGGACGGCTCCGAGCGCGTGGATACCGTGTTGCGCATGGCTATGCCCTGGGATGTGATGGGCGGCGTAGCGCGGCGGGCTTGGGCACGCAATGCTCATGCTATGGAAGTGTCCGCAGAGTACAACAGCCGCTATGCCGACTTTGGCCACATCACCCTGCCGTACCTGGTGGACGACGGGCTTGTGGACAAGACAGTAGGCTGAGCTAGCGGGCCGGATAATGCTCAACTCGTTATTCGGCCTACTTTTGTCCGTACACTGCCTGTGGCTGGGTTTTGCCGCGGAACAAAACCTCGCCCATGGTCTGGAACTTGCTCTGCAGTTCCAGCGACAAGAGTTTGTACGCAGGCGAGCTAACCAGCATTTCCTGGCGGAACTCCCGGCACAGCGAATCGAGGCGGGCAGCCATGGCGACCGCGTCGCCCAACACGGATATGCGGCGGTCGCCACCGGCTGCCGCTAGTTCGCCGACGGTAGCCTTGCCGGCATGAACGCCTATGCTCATGTGTTTAACCAGGGGCAGGCGGTGCGATGCTAGGTCTTCTTGTAGATAGGGGAATTCCTTCTGGAAATCCAGGGCGCAGTTCACGGCGTTTTCCGCGTAATCTTTGTCGCCTAAGAGACCAAACACGGCCACCACGGAATCTCCCACAAACTGGTCGATAACACCGTTGTGCCGCCTAACTACCAGGTCCCACAGGCCGTAGTAGCGGTTTAAAAGCCCCATGGTTTCGGTAGCCCCTTCTTTTTCAACCAGGGCGGTAAAGTTCCACAGGTCAGCGTACAGTATGGCTACGTCCTGGGTTGCTCCCTTGCGGTACAGTTGTTGCTGTGTCGCGTCCAGCCGGGGCGGTTCTATCACCGCGTACACGGAGTCCAGCCTGGCTTGCAGGGAAATCTGCTTGATCTTGTCCGACATCTGGAACAGGCCGAACATGAGCGCGCCGAACATGAAGAAGATATGCTGGCTGCTTCGGGCAAACGCTACGAAGGCCGGAACGAAGTTGTCCAGGGCAAGCGACGCTATAAGCCCCTGGTAGCCCAGCTCGCCGGCATCGTAAGCCTTGGTAGAACTAATGCGCAGGTCCAGATAAAAGTAAAAGAAAATAAATGTAAACACGGTACCAAGGGTAAGGAGGGTTTCCGCGATGCGTTTTGGCCACTTGCGGCGGAACCATACGCCGAGCGCCTGGATGCCGCCCAGGTAGATGGCCGTCGCCCATAGGAAGAAACTGGCCATATCCAGGGGGAAGACCGGCCCCGACAGGGATTGCATGCCAGAATATCCAAGCGGCGTCATGAGCGAGAACGCAAAGCGCGCAAGCGGCCGGTGGCCGAAGCGGGCCAACAGTCCTATCTGCATGAACAGGAAGGCTATCAATGTGAGCAGGGCTACATCCGTCGGCCGTATGACCGGTGGGGACGCGAACAGTATGATAATGTAAAAAATGACAAACTGGCTGGAATAGAGGAAAAATTCTTCCAGATACCGTCTGGGCAAAAATCGCATGCATGCCTCTCTGGCAAAATGTGCTTGGACCAAACGGTCCGCTGGCTGCAATGATACCCGAAAAAGCCGCTCCGTGCTACCATGAAGCGATTTTCTTGTGGAGGATGCTGTGTACAGACTTTTTATATGCATTGCGCTTGTGATAGCTGCCGTGTCCTGCGGAGTAGACGCTCCCGACGGCCAGCAAACAACCGAACCGGCGAAAATGCCCAGGGCCGGTACGCTCGTGGTGCTGGTCGCTCCGGAAGGCTTTGCCGTTGACGCCGGCAGCCCGGTAACGCTCAAACGCGTTGAACACAAAGGCCGGCTGGATGCGGATGCTATCCAGGCTGTGCTTGCAGCTGCAAGCTCTGCGCAGGCGGTGCTGGTCGCGCCGGCGGTGCAGGGTACTGCAGCCCTGTTTGCCCAGTTGGCCGCCGCCGGATCTGGGGCGCTTCGGGTAGCTGTGTGGCCGGAAGAAGATCCGGTAGCTGTTGAGGCAGAGGCGGATCTGGTGGTCGATGTGGATATGCCGCTTACGGTGTACGGCTCGGTACGGGTTGCGCTGTCTGCCAAGGCTAGTTCTGTCGCGCCGTTTCCTGCTCGGGCTTCCGGCGGCTCGTACCGTAGTAAATACATCCAAGCCCTGGTAGCAGCATCATCAGGCATGCTCGGCCTTTCATACGGGGATTCTGCTCAAGGGCGGGCGGCCCTTTTCCCCGTGGCAGCGCACGATGCGCGTGCTGCTCTAGCTGCTGCAACGGATGCGTGTGCATATATAGAAACTACCCCGCCAGTCGGCGAGTATGGCAGCTCGTCGTGGGACCCAAAGACCTATATCGATGATGCGGCCAAGGCAGTGCCTGCTACATTGCCGGCCGGGAGCGTGGTTATTTGGCCGTGGCACCGAGCGGATGTCCTTGCATCCGGCATGCTCCGCTACCTGGGAACGTTATCCGGTACTGTGCCCGGATCCGGCAGGCCGGAAGAAATTCTTGCGGTGTTCCGGGCCTTGTACCCGGTGGCTTCCTGGCAGGCGGCCTGGCGCACCGATCCGTTTACCGGTATTCGGGCTGCTAACCATGTTCTGTTGTCGGCCGATCCATACCTGCCCGGACGTGGATACGCACCGGCTTTGCGCGAAGGAATTCCGAAGCAATTACGCCTTCTTTCGCTGGAATGACTGCGTGCTGGAATTGTAAATGGTATAAATTGTGTGGCCGTATAGCCCGAATTTTATTGACAAATGCAGGATCGCGGTTTCATAATGCAAGAGCCATTCGGCAAAACCATAAGGAGGTTTATATGAAGAAAGGCTTGGGCATACTGCTCATCGCCCTCGTAGTCTTCGCTGTCGTTTTTACTGGTTGCCAGAAAAAAGACGGCGCGGCTGCATCCAAGGCTTATAAGATCGCTCTCTTCACCGGTACCGTATCCCAGGGTGAGGAAGAGTTCCGCGCAGCAGAGAAGCTCTCCAAGCTCTACCCGGCTATCGTTGTCCACCAGACCTACCCGGACAACTTCTCCAAGGAGCAGGAGACCACGATCGCCAACGCCCTGTCGCTGGTGTCCGATCCCCTCGTGAAGGCTCTGGTCATGGTTCAGGCCGTTCCCGGTTCCGCAGCAGCTTTCGAGAAGGTACGCGAGGTTCGCCCCGACGTGCTCATCATCGCTGGCGTTCCTGGTGAAGATCCCGGTGTTGCTTCCAAGACCGCCGACATGATCATGGCCGGTGACGAACTCTCTATGGGCACCACCATCCCCGAGCAGGCAAAGAAGCTCGGCGCCAAGGTGTTCGTGCACTACTCCTTCCCCCGCCACATGTCCTACGCTCTCCTCGCCCAGCGCCGTGACCTTATGCGTGAAACCTGCGAGAAGCTCGGCATGACCTTTGTCTACGCAGAAGCTCCGGATCCGCTCGGCGACGCCGGCGTCCCTGGCGCCCAGCAGTTCATCCTTGAAGACGTACCCCGCAAGATCGCAGAGTACGGCAAGGACACCAACTTCTTCAGCACCAACTGCGCTATGCAGGAGCCCCTCATCAAGGCAAGCCTTGAAGGCGGAGCTATCCTGGCTCAGCAGTGCTGCCCGAGCCCGTACCACGGATACCCGGGAGCTCTCGGTATCGCCATCCCCGAAGACAAAGCCGGCGATGTCGCGTACATCATCGAAGCTATCAAAGCCAAAGTCGCCACCCTCGGCGCTACTGGCCGCGCTTCCACCTGGCCCGTGCCTCTCAACATGATGCTCATCCAGGCTGGTTACGAGTACGCACAGCAGTACATCGAAGGCAAGATCACCTCCAAGTCCGACATGGCAG
>JAKQNL010000017.1 GCA_029565815.1 Spirochaetota bacterium
ACGCTCTTCCGATCTGCCAGAATCTGGCGGATACGCTCGTCGAGCTCGTCGCTTTCCTCGTCCACACCAATCTCGCCTTCATCAAAATTGACGAAGATGGAGAAATGGTCTTTGGCGATTTTCGCTGCTTCGGCAAGCGCGTCTTCCGGTTTCAGGGTGCCGTCGGTCCATATTTCCAGCACCAGTTTGTCGTAATCGGATCGGTGACCGACGCGGGTTGGCTCCACGGAGTAACGTGCTTTGGTAACCGGCGTAAAGATTGCATCCATGGGTATGGTGCCAACCACGTCGATGTATCGCTCGTTCACTTCGCTTGGAACATAGCCGCGGCCTAGGTCGATCTGAATCTCGACCTCCAGCTTAACGCCCTGGGCCATGCTCATGAGCTTGACGCCGGGGTTGAGTATGGACAGGCTCTTGTCGGCCATAAGGTCGGCGCCGGTGATGTCTGCCGGGCCATTGAACTCGTATGCAAATACGGCTTGCTCTTCGTCGTCCGCAAGTTTAACCCGCAAACGCTTCAGGTTGTTCAACAGCTCGATGGTATCTTCGGAAACGCCGGGTATGGTCTCGAACTCGGAGGACACTACGTGCTGCGCTCCGTCGGCATCATGCCTGGTTATGCGCACCGCCGTGATCGCGTAGCCCTGTATGGAAGACAGGAGTATGCGACGCAGGGTGTTGCCAACGGTCGTTCCGTAGCCGGGCTCAAAGGGATACGCGAGAAACTTCCCGTAACTTTCGGTACTCTCGCTCTGCTCGTACGTGATGCCTTTCGGCCTCTTGAATCCCTTGAGCAGGTTCTTGCGCGCCATGACCTCTCCTTATTTCGAGTAGAGCTCTACCACGAGCTGTTCACGGATATCTGCCATGTCAACGATATCCTGGCGCTGCGGCACCATGGCAAAGCGGCCTTCCACCTTGTCCACGTCCAGGGAAAGCCACGGCATGACGCCGGACTTCTGCTGTTCGCTGATTGCGGCAAGAAGAACTTTGTTGGTCTTGTAGGACTGGTGTACGGTAATCACGTCGCCGGGCTTCACGGTATAGGAAGGCACGTTAACGCGCTTTCCGTTTACCAGTACGTGCCCATGCATAACCACCTGGCGTGCCTGGGAACGGCTGGTCGCGAAACGCAGGCGGAACGCGACATTGTCCAAGCGGCGCTCGAGGAGGGCAAACAGGTTTTCGCCGGTTTTGCCGGGCATCCTTAAAGCCTTCTCGAAGGTAAGCTTGAACTGCTTCTCCATAAGACCATAGCTCCTCTTGAGCTTCTGCTTCTCGCGGAGCTGCACGGCGTAATCGGACTGCTTTTTGGCGCGGGTCTTAGGATCCTTGCCGGGAGCAGGCCTTTTGCGGTTGATTGGGCACTTGTCGCTTTTGCACTTGTCGCCCTTAAGAAAAAGTCTTTTGTTCTCGGTGCGGCAAAGCCTGCACCGGGGACCGGTATAACGAGCCATAGTTTTTCTCCCCTGCCCTACATCCGTCGCGCCTTGCGGGGGCGGCAACCGTTGTGCGGAATGGGCGTAACGTCAGAGATGCTCCGGATCTTGATGCCCAGGGCACCGATCTGGCGGATGGCGCTTTCGCGGCCGACACCCGGACCTTTGACGAACACGTGCACTTCGCGAAGACCCACGTTGAGAGCCTTCGATACCGCCTGCTCGGTGACGGACTGCGCCGCGAAGGGGGTGGATTTCTTCGCGCCGCGGAAGCCCATGCCACCGGAGGATCCCCAGGAAATGGCGTTACCGTTCAAGTCGGTGACGGTGATAATCGTATTATTGAAGGTGGCCTGTATAAAAACCTTACCTTCGTATACGTTCTTCTTCTCTTTGCGTTTCTTAACCTGAGCCATGGAACCGATACCCCCTTAGGCCTTCTTCTTGTTAGCTACGGTCTTCTTCTTACCCTTG
>JAKQNL010000023.1 GCA_029565815.1 Spirochaetota bacterium
AGGCGGCGGCCGCAAGCCCATGCGCACAGGGCTGCAAACGCGAATATAAACAGCCTACCGCTTAACCCGGGCAAAAATAACAGTGTAAGCGACAGGGCTGCTCCGGCCAGGGCAAGCGGTCCCGGGGAAAAGGCAGATTCCCAGCTATCCCTGCGTGCGAGCCTGCGTGTTTCAGCTGCGGCTTTGTCCATGCTGGCCTCCAACGCGCGCGAGCCACGCGGAACGGGTGGAAAAACGCTGGGCGGCAAAACCCAGAGCCAGGCCGGACACCAGGCCCAGGCCCAAAAAGGCAGGTAGCATGTAGCGCGCGCTCTGGCCGAACACAAGCAGCCGTGCCAACAGCACCTGCACAAGGTTAGACGAAACAGCTCCTGCGACACACAGCCCGATGAGGCTCACGCGATGGCGTGCGACGCGGCGCACTAGCCGCATGGCAAGCGCGCTGGTCATCGTGCCGGCCAGGGAAAACAGGGCTATGTAGGAAAACAGCGAACCGGTAAGCACGCTCATGCCAAGCACTTTTACCAGCGCAAGGAGCAGGTACCAGGGCAGTGGCAAAAGGTCCACGGCAAACAGTATTGGTATATTGGCAAGTCCTAGCCGCATAAACGGTATGGGCCTGGGCAACATGTATTCAACGGTGGATAAAAAAAACGCCATTGCGGCCAGGAAGGCCGTTAACCTGCGGTGGCTTGCCTGTTCGTTGGGAGGGTTCAGCGGCGGGTTCACTGGCTGTGGCTCATCGGACAATGGCATCGAGCACCTGTCCTTCCGTTGCATCACCTTCGACACGGAGGAACACTCCGTTTGGAAGGCAGGCTATCCAGTCGCCGCTTGCGTGCGCATGCGCGGAAGACAGGCAGGTTTTGTTGTCGCAGGGCGATTCGGTAAAATATGCGCTGCCGTCGTGTATGCGTATGCGGGTTATGCCTAGGGGCCCTTGTATGGCAAACTCCCGGTTTTCTGACAGCGGATAAACCCAGTCCTTGCCGCCTGCGGAAACAACGACGCTCGACGGTGAAGGTCCTCCGTACACAACAAGCGCGCTGTATCCGAAAGCGAAAGCGGCAAGCAGGATGATCAAGCCGTCCAACAGGGTGAAGGACGGCTTATGTCGGATCAATGGCAGCCGCAACCGCCGCCGCAGCCTTCGTCGGAACACTCGCCGTCTTCGCAGCCGCAGTCGTCGCCGCACTCGCCGCCGCAGCCGCAGCCGCCAGCGGAGTGGGTGTGGCCGTGCTCCAGCTCCTCGGCGCTAGCCTCGCGTACATCGCGTACGGTAACGGAGAAGTGCAGCTCCTTGCCGGCCAGCGGGTGGTTCGCGTCCACGGTGATTTTGTCCTTGGCTACGTCCACCACGGTAACGATATGCACGCCATCGGCCTGCTGGGCCTGGAACTGCATGCCCACCTCGATCTTGTCCGGTTCCGCGAAGTCGGACGGGCTGACGGAGAACACCAGCTCTTTGTCCACTTCGCCGTATCCGTCGGCAGGGGCAACGACGCAGTTTACAGCATCTCCGCTCTTCTTACCTTCCAGGTGCCGCTCCAGGCCCGGAATGATATTCTGGTTGCCGTGCAGGTAGGTGAGCGGCTCGCCCTCGGAACGGTCGATCACCTCGCCGTCTTTGCCCTTTAGAATATAATCGATAGAAACGACCCGGTCTTTGGCTATGGTCATGTATGCCTTCCTTAAAACGTGCTGTGGTCGACCTGCGGGCTCCGGGCCATAATGGCTGGCTGTCGCGTCGATTGTAGGCTATAAATTAGTCAATATATGTGCGTTATACAAGTGCCGCCTTCCCCCTGCCGTTGGCCTGCCGTATGCTTCCGTGCTATGCTTTTTTGGGAGGACAGCCATGAGCCTTTTGCAATCCCTTATCCTTGGAGCCTTCCAAGGCATAGCCGAGTTTTTGCCCATATCGTCCAGCGGCCATCTGCTTCTGTTCAAGAACATCATGGGGCTTACGGACGTACCGCAGCTATTCGATGTGATACTGCACCTGGCAACCCTCCTGTCCATACTGGTGGTTTTTCGCAAACGCGTGTGGGGCATCATACGGTCCTGTGCCCGTTTCCTGGCAAAAAAGCATGACGACAGCGATGCGGAAAACCTGGCTATTGTTGTGCCGGCCGCGCTTGCTACCCTTTTGACAGCCCTCATAGGTTTGGCTATTTCCAAACTGGATTTTTCATCCAACACGCCTTTGGTATGCATCTTTTTGCTCGTTACCGCCGTTATTTTGCTCATAACGCCGTTGTTCAAGGGCACAACGGGTTTCCGCGGCTTAGGTATGCGCCACGGCATCATTACCGGCATTGCACAGGGCCTTGGGGTATTCCCCGGCATAAGCCGATCTGGCATAACCATAAGCGGCGGTATGGCTAGCGGTATGGGCAGAGCCGAAGCCGGCGAGTTTTCCTTTTTGCTGGCCATCCCGGCCGTACTGGGCGCCCTGGTGCTGGAAGCTAAAGACCTGGGAACGCTGTCCGGTTCGGTTGAGCCTGTGGCGCTTGGATTGGGAGCCCTGGCTGCCTTTGTGGTCGGCGTTATTGCCCTCCGTCTGCTTATGCCCATAGTACGCCGCGGCAAGCTTGCATGGTTTGCAGCCTACTTGATACCGGCCGGCATACTCGGCTTGATTTTCGGCCCGTTCTAAGCTAACGGGTTTTGTCCGAAGCGCTATACGCCGATATATGAACAGGACGAGTCTGTGTCCTTTCGCCGCTGAGCTGCGATAAACCAACGAGCCTGGAGCCAAGCCCTTGAGCGAACCACATAAAACTTCCGTGCCGGCACTCCTTTTGGGATGGTTTTTGTCCATCGCAGGTTTTTTGCTCTTCATAGCGCTTGTCCTTGGCGCTCTTGGTTTTGGAAGCGGGCCGGCCTTGGTACTGCTGGATATATTTTCATGGGCGTCGTTTTTTCTGCCGGCCTATCTTGGCCTGGCGGCCGTCATAGCGTTCATGCCGGGTTTTAGGTCCGACCTTCTGTTTACGCTGACCGCAAGCCTCGTTCCTTTTTGCTGCTGTGCCCTGCTTGCCGGTTTTTGGAATGATACCGAGGCGTTTTATACCCGCTGGCCGTCGGTGCACGTGCTTGGTGGCGGATGGTTTAGCGCGATACTTGCAGCCGCGGCGCTGCTTTCTGCCCTCGCCATCGCGGTTCTTAGATCCACCTTGTTCGGCTCTGCGCGCGGCGAGCAGCGTGGTGCGATGCAGAGCACACAGCCTCAGCCAGATCTGCGTTTGCAAACCCAGCCACAAGAGCCAGCACAGCGCTACCTTTTGCCAGCACGTACCCAAGGGCTGGAAGAATTCCGCCTGCCGGATATGCCTCCTTTAGCGCAGCTGCGTTCCACGGACGGCGCTGGCGCGGCAACGGATAGCCTGTCGGCAATCGAAACTGCACAAGGCGCCGAAGCTGTAGAAAGTGTCGATGCGGCAGAAGGTGTCGATGCGGCAGACGGTGCCGACGCAGCACAAGGTGCAGAAGAAAATCTTCCGGAACTGGAAGCCGTGCTGGCCGATGCGGAGCGTTTCGGGCTGGATGCACAAGCGCCTATGCATGAGGATGAACCGATTCCGGTCATGTTCCACCGGGATACAGTGGCTGTAACAGAAGCAAAAGACGACGCTATACAACTAGACCCTGCAGCCGATGACGGATATTGGGAAAGCGAATCGCAGGAAAGCGCAGGCAATACGGCTGTGGCTGCAAAAAAGAGCGGAGCCTTGTTGCCAAAACTGGAAGTGTTCCAGGATGGCGAGCACAGCCAGGCTGTGAGGCAGTCGGCTGCTGTCGATGCGGCTGAACCTGCTAGCGCTCGCGGAACCGTGCGCGGAACCAGCAGCGGGACTGCTCGCGGAACGGAGCACGAGACTGCGCGCGTCGTTCTGCCCCGCCTGTCGCCAAAACGAAAAAACCAGATAGCCTACCGTATGCCCACCGACGGTATTCTTAACCTGTATCCGGATGGCCAATACTGGGTTATCGATGACAAAACCCGAAGGTCAGCGGATATACTCAAGGATACCTTAAAAGAGTTTAACATCGAGGCGGAGGTAACCGGTATACGCAAAGGCCCGGTTATTACTATGTTTGAGCTGTTGCCGGCACCCGGCGTCCGGCTTGCAAAAATAGCAACTCTGTCCGACAACATAGCCCTGCGGTTGGCTGCTTCCAGCGTGCGCATCGTGGCTCCTATACCGGGGAAGCACGCGGTAGGCATAGAAGTGCCCAACGAGCGGCGGTCCATCGTGTCGTTCCGAGAAATAGTAGAGAACGATGCGTTTAACGCGAACAAAATGGAAATTCCGGTAATCTTGGGTAAAGATATTAGCGGCGAGCCGCAGATTGCAGAGCTTACCCAGACGCCGCACCTCCTTATCGCTGGAGCCACCGGCGCGGGCAAGTCTGTGTGCGTCAACTCAATCATTCTGTCCATTTTGTACAAGCGTTCGTTCAACGAAGTGAAGCTGATACTCATCGACCCTAAAATAGTAGAGTTAAAACTGTATAATGGCATACCACACCTGTTGACGCCGGTAATCACCGAATCGAAAAAGGCTTTCCAGGCCTTGCAGTACTGCATATGCGAAATGGAACGGCGCTACAGCCTTCTGGACGCGATGGGCGTTCGGGACATAAAAAGCTACAACCGAAAGATTGCCGAGAAAAAAATGGCGACCGACCGCCTGCCGTACATCGTGGTTATCATCGATGAATTTGCGGACCTCATGGCAACCACCGGTAAGGAGCTTGAGTCAACGCTTGCCCGCCTGGCCGCAATGAGCCGCGCGGTGGGCATACACCTGGTGCTTGCAACCCAGCGCCCGAGTATCGATGTGATAACCGGACTAATAAAAGCTAATATTCCAAGCCGCATAGCGTTCATGGTAGCCAGCAAGTTCGACTCGCGTATTATCATCGACATGGTAGGCGCGGAAAAATTGCTGGGCCGGGGCGACATGCTGTATTCCAGCGCGACCGACGCATTCCCGGTACGCATGCAGGGCGCATTCGTATCCGACGAGGAAGTAGAGCGCGTGGTCGCCCATGTGAAGACCCTGGGCGAGCCGGATTATATCGATGACGAAATTTTTATCGACGACGAGGAAGACGAAGGCCCAAGCCTTTTTGATGAGGACGAGGATGACCCCCTGTTCGAGAAAGCTTTGGAGATTGTGTTGGCTCAGGGCAAGGCAAGCGCTAGTTTTTTACAGCGTAAGCTGAAAATAGGCTACAACCGCGCAGCCCGCATTGTGGAATTGATGGAAGAAAAAGGCATAGTTGGAAAGCCCCAGGGTTCCAAGCCGCGCGACGTAATGCGCAATCCGGATTTTGCCATGGGTAAAGCGCCTAACCCGCACGCACGCTACGTGCCTGATCCGGATCCAGTCGGCTCTGCCGACGCTGACGGTGCCGATGGCGACGAAGCGGAAGATCAGACCGACAGTGACGACTAAGGTTGGGAATAAAGGAACAAGTATGATCAAGATAGGCATACTGGGCGGCGGCCAGCTTGGCCGTATGACCATAGAGGAATCCAGAAAGCTCTTGTCGTATATCGAGGTGTTATCGCCCGATTACCCCGCGCCGGGGGCCGACTTGGCCGACGTAACGCACGTGGGGGAGCTAACGGACTACGAAGCGGTGATGGAAGTCGCTAGCGAAGTGGACGTTCTTTCCTACGAGATAGAGCACGTGAATGTGGATGCGCTTACACAGTTGGAAAAAGACGGCAAGATCGTTATCCCGTCGGCAGGCGTGTTGCGCGCGATACAAGACAAGGGGCGGCAGAAGCTTCTGATGGACGAAGCAAAAATACCGACGGCCCGATGGGCGTGGGTGGGGGACGGAACAGAAGCTGCCACCCAGGCTGCAGTGCTGGAAGCGGCCAAAGCCCTGGGCGGTTTTCCGCTTGTGCAAAAGGCCAGAACCGGCGGCTATGACGGAAGGGGCGTGGCCGTGTTGCGCTCTGCAGAGGATGCCAGGGCGCCGGAAGACGGCGGAAAGCTATTACCGGTTCCTAGTTTTCTGGAAGAATTGGTGGATTTTCAGAAGGAGCTTGCGGTAGTAGTCGTACGCGACCGGAACGGAAACGAGGACTCCTATCCATGTGTGGAAATGGTTTTTGATTCCAGGGCAAACCTGTGTGATTCGGTGCTTATGCCGGCCCGGGTTTCCCAAGCAGTGATGGAAGAAGCCGCCGCTGTAGCCCGAGCGATGATAGATTGCCTCGATAGCTATGCCAGAAAAAATTCTACGGTACAGACCAGCGGCGCAAGCGGAGTGTTCGCGGTGGAATTGTTCCTGACGCGCGATGGCCGCATTCTGGTAAATGAAACGGCACCGCGCCCGCACAATTCCGGCCACATAACACAAGATGCGTGCGAGACCAGCCAGTTCGAGCAGTATTACCGCATTCTGTGCGGCTACCCGCTTGGCTCAACCCAGCTCCTAAAACACGGCATGATGGTAAACCTTTTAGGCGAAGAAAGCGCAAACGGCGAAGCGGTCTATGAAGGTCTGGCCGACGCGTTGGCCGTACCTGGCGTACGTGTGCACTTGTACGGAAAACGCCAGGTTCGCCCGTTTAGAAAAATGGGCCACCTGAACGCTGTGGGTTCTACTGCGGAAGAAGCCATGGACAGGGCTGAAAAGGCCAGAAAAACCTTAAAGATAGTTGGCTCAGGCCGGGCTGTCTGAGACGAGAAGATCATCTAAAGGGAACCTAAAGGCTTCATGGGACCTCTAAAAACCAAAGGGTTTTTAGAGCTTCTCTTCATGCAGATGCAAACAAGAGAACCACGCTTGAGAGCCCGTATCGAAGGGCCATGAACAAGAGCATGCACCCGACTGTCTGGGCCCACATGAGCCGGACGGAGCGCGTAATATCCTTGGCTTGAGGCTCGTGTCCGACCGGGTTCAACCACGGCCTATAGGCTATGCCTTCTGGATAGGCTACAGGTCCGCCCAGGCGTAGGTCCAAAGCGCCCGCAAACGCGGATTCCGGGTGACCTGCATTCGGGCTTTCGCTGTCCAACCGCTGTTTTCTTAGGCAGGAAAAAGCTTTGCCTACGTATCCTCTCGCCAGCGGCGCGCAGATCGCGATAACAAGTCCGCCGAGCCTGGCCGGAAGCATATTAGCGGCGTCGTCGGCACGGGCAGCCACTGCTCCGAAACGCAGATAGCGCTCGTTCTTGTGGCCAAACATGCTGTCCATAGTGTTGATTGCCCGGTACGCGAATGCTGCCCATGGCCCGGCAAGCGCAGCCCAGAATATCGGCGCGCCTATGCCGTCAACACAGCTTTCCGCTACGCTTTCCACGCAGGCTCGCGCGATGTCATGCTCCCCGGCCCGGGAAACATCCCGTCCTACCATCATGGAAACGGCTTGGCGCGTTGCCGTAAGGTGTTCTTCGCCGGCGCTATGTTCAAGTGCTTTCTGTACCCGTAGCGCATGACGGCTCAGGTCAGTGGGCGCGATGGAAGCCCACAGGATGCATGCGTCCATAGCGATGCCGGCCAAATAGCCTGCTTTCCACGCAAACGATGAAAGGGCAAGGGCGCACAGGGCGCTTGTTCCAGCGACAAAGAGCCAGCACAGCGTCCCAGCGAGGGCGGGCTGGCGTTTTCCAAACATGCGCCGTGTCAGTGCTTCAATTCGTGCTGCCAGGCCGCCCAGCAGGCGTACCGGGTGCAGGCTGAAGCTCGGGTCGCCAATGGCAAGATCCAGGGCTAAGCCTAGCAGGAGGGCTAGCCCGGTAGCCATGCATGAATGCCGGACCAGCTCGGTCATAAGCCAAGATCCTTGTAAAGGGTATTCATATCTATATGGGGCCGTACCGCGTCCGCCAGGTTTTGTAAACGCTCGTCCAAAGAGCGGTAGCGCGTCGGGCTCCGTGGCGCCATGCCCCGTGCTACGCGGATGCCGTTCAAGAACCATGCCCGTGTCGCATCGTCGTCAAAAAGGCCATGCAGGTAGCAGCCCCACGCTTGCCCATGCCGATACGCAATGATGTCCCCAGCCTCGGAGCGCATGAACGGGACAGCCGCTTCCGACAGCGCTACGGTCTTGCCGTGGTGAATCTCGTAGCCGCGCGGCCGCAGTCCGCTAGCATCTCCCAGGATGGTCGCACAACCCTGGCGCAGGGTCTTTTCCAAGGCCATGGATGTGGCCACGGGGATGAGGTCAAGTCCCGGGACGGGGCCTGTGCTCGATTCGATGCACAGCGGGTCTTCGATGGAGCGTCCGAGCATCTGAAAGCCGCCGCAGATGCCTACGACTGTGCCGCCGGCTCTTGCGTGTTCCCTTATGGCATGGGCCAGGCCGGTGCTGGCAAGCCAAGCGAGGTCTGACACGGTGGATTTAGAACCTGGAATGATAAGCGCGTCCCAGTTCCGGGCGGCCAGTTCTTGTCCGGAGCCGAGTACGCACAGCTCCACATCGTCGTCCGCAACGAATGGATCTAGGTCGGTCAGATTGGAACCGTGCGGCAGGGCGGCCACTGCGATTTTTATAGGAGCGTTCGGTCGGCCGGTGGCGC
This sequence comes from Spirochaetota bacterium, assembly GCA_029565815.1. Lineage (GTDB taxonomy): Bacteria > Spirochaetota > Spirochaetia > Treponematales > UBA12059 > JAKLIU01. The sequence continues at coordinate 8,553 of JAKQNL010000023.1, forward strand.
GTATATTCGCTTCGTCTTCTTCGGGAATGTCGATGCCTTTGAGCATGGGTACGCAGCCGAGCACCGGGATGCCGCTACGGTCGCGGGTCATGGCGAATGCGTCGCCAAGCAGGGCAGGATCTCCCCGAAACTTGTTGACCAGAAAGCCGGAGAATAGGGCAAGCTCCTGTGGCAGCATACAGGCCGCATGGCCTATGAAGGATGCGAACACGCCGCCCCTGTCTATGTCGCCCACAAGGAGCACGCGCGCACCGGCGTGTACGGCCGCCGACATGTTCACGATGTCCCTGGCTTTTAGGTTGATTTCCGCCGGGCTTCCTGCGCCTTCCATGACGATCAAGGAGTGTTCTGAAGCCAGCGAGTCGTATGCGCTTCGAGCCGTCTCCTTAACCCGGTCGTGGATGGCGTAGTAGTCGCGGGCTTCCATGGAGCCAATCGACCGGCCCATAAGAATTACCTGGGATCCCCGTTCGTGCTCCGGTTTCAAAAGCACCGGGTTCATGCGCACGTCCGGCTCAAGCCCGCATGCAGCCGCCTGTACCGCCTGGGCCCGACCAAGCTCAAGTCCGTCGGGGCTGAGCGCTGAGTTGAGGGCCATGTTTTGGGCTTTGTACGGAGCAACGTCCAGGCCGTCGTTTCGGAATATGCGGCAGAGCGCGGCAGTTATAAGACTTTTACCCGCTCCGGAAGAGGTCCCGGCAACCATGAGGGCCGGCTTTCGTTTCCTGTATGCGGCTTTCGGCGCAATGCGTGAGCCCAGGAGACGCTCAATGCACTCGGCTATCCTGTCGTTTTCTTCTGGCGTACGGAGCGCTACGCGGAGCCAGTCTGGACCCAGGCCGGGCCAAGCGATGCAGCGGCGAAAGCCTATGCCTTCAAGGGCAGCCCGGTCTGCGAGCGTTGCCGCGTCCATGGGCGCATGGGCTGGGTCTATGCGCAGAAGGTAGAAATTAGCCTTCGACGGCTGTAGCTCCAATCCGGGAAGCGCACCCAGGCGGATGGTCATGCGCGATCGCTCGGCCTGTATCAGGGCAAGGGTCCGCTGTCTTCTGCCTTGGGCGTCCGGATCGGTAAACGCCCTGCGAGCGAAAGCCTCTGCTACCGAGTTTAAGGGCCAGGATGGTATGGCTGCGCGGATAAGGCGGGCCCTGTCCGGGGCCGTATGTATCCATCCGCACCGAATGCCCGGTACGCACCAGTATTTGGTCATGGATCGTATGAGCACGATGTTGGGCAGCGACGAGAAAACATGCACGCTTTCCGCAGGGTCCGCGCCGTCCGAGAAATCTATGAATGATTCGTCTACCGCGAACAGGGCGTTCTTGTGCTCGGCAGCGGCTGTGGCCACCGAATGGGGGTAGCCTGGCGGCAGCTTTCCGTCCGGGTTGTTTGGCGCTCCGAGCCAGACTATGGCCTCGGGCGCCGAAGCAAGTCCGTACAAGGCCGCGCTCCACGTTGGGTACGACACAATCGTTCGCCCGGCAGCCAGGGCCGATTCCCGATAGGAGGAGTAGCATGGATCGATGAGCGCGTGGGTGCGCTGGCCCGTGCATCGGCTGATGGCGAAAATCAGCTCATCCGCGCCGTTACCGAACACTAGTTTGTCCGGGTCAGTACCCAGTGCCTTGGCTGCCGTTTCTCGAAGGCGGCTGTATGTTGGCTCAGGATAGGCCCCGCACTCGCGGCGGCCTTCCAGGAAGGCGGCATCTAGCCATTGTGGCGGGCCAAGCGGGTTCAGGTTTGCGCTGGCGTCGATGAGCTGGCCCTTGTCCAGGCCGCTCATGGTCGAAAGCGCTTCTATGTTTCCCCCGTGCGTGTTCTGTCCTGTCAGAAATCCACCTCGTCACTGGGAGCCGAAGAAACGGCTAGCTGGGAAAAGCGCGCCATGCTTGAAGCTATTTTGCATGCAAGCTCCACGATGAAGCCGCCAAGCACAGCTCCGGTTCCTTCACCAAGCCTCATGTCCAACGCTACGATAGGATCCAGGCCAAGCATGTCCAGTGCGTGGCGGTGGCCGCGTACCCTGGAAAGGTGGCCTGCAAACATCGAGTCCACGGATGTTGGATCGATGCGCGCGGCCAGGCAGGCTCCGGATGTGATGGGAAATCCGTCGAGCATGCACGCGACGCCGGTTCCTGCAAGGCCAAGGCACAAACCGGCTGCCGTGGCGATTTCCGGACCGGCAAATGCCTGTCCTGCTTTTAGCGCGCCAGCTGCGTTGGAAGGAAACGGCCCGTGTAATGCTAGTGCTTTTTCTATAACCTGTCGTTTGCGCGCAAGCATGGCGTCGTCTATGCCGGTGCCGCGGTCCACTACCAAATCCAGATCCAGGCCCAATGCGGCCAGTACGGCGGCCGCGCTTGTGGTGTTCCCAATGCCCATGTCACCGAGCGCTACCATATCGTAGCCAGAAGCCACGGCGAATCGAGCAAGGGCTTTGCCGTTTTCTATGCATGCAGCAAAACCAGCTTCACCCAAGGCAGGAACCTTTGCAAAATTCGCAGAACCCCGCACTGCCTTCATCGAAAAGAATCCGGGCGCTCCCGCTTTGGATTCGGTACATGGCTTGGATGCATCCTGGGACGGCCAGGCGGGCAAATCGCCAGCGACGCCTGCGTCTACCGCATACACGTCAAACCCGCAGTGGGCGGAAAACACGTTGATGGCAGCTCCTTCGGCCATGAAGTTGTGCATCATCTGGGCGGTAACCTCGCTTGGGTACAGCGATACGCCTTCGGCGGCTACGCCATGGTCGCCTGCAAGCACAAAGACGGATTTGCGCCGTATCCTGGGCGGTACCTGTTTTTGCACTGCAGACAGCCTGAGCGCATAGTCTTCCAGCTTGCCCAGGCTGCCCTTGGGTTTGGTAAGATCGTCCAGCAGTTCCTGCATGGTGGAGTGTGACTTATTGTTCACGTGTTATCCCTTTCTTTTTCCGCGCGATGGGTAGGACGAAGGGTCCAAACCTGTCGTGGTTTCCGTGTATGAATTCGGTTTCGTATGCTTCTTCCAGCCGCTGTGGGCTGAGCACTTCTGCCGTTGGGCCGAAATGCGAATTGCCTGCCTTGTCCAACAGCAGCACTTTGGATGCAAAGCGCCTGGCCGCATTCACGTCGTGCATGCTGACCAGTACCGCTTTGCCGCCCTCGGCCAGCTTTGCCAGTATTTCCAAGAGCTCTACTTGGCGGCCAGGATCCAGGTGTGCTGCCGGCTCGTCCAGGGCCAAAAGCTGCGTGCCCTGTGCAAGCGCCCGTGCAAGCAAGACGCGCCTGGCTTCGCCGCCGGACAGCTGGTTAAGCTGCCGTTCGGAAAAGTCGGACGCGTCCATCGCTGCCAGGGCTTCGTCCACAGCCATGCGCTCTTTGTGGCCGAAGGAGCCGAAGGGTCCAAGCCGGGCGTACAGGCCCTGTGCTACCAGTTCTCGTGCGCTGTATGACCAGCTGCTGTCCGCTTGCTGGGGAACCCACGCCGCGAGGCGCGCCCTTTGCCTGTTGTTAAGAGAAGATAATGGCTGGTCGCCCAGGCGAATTAAGCCGCCAAGAGGGGGCAGTAAGCCCATGCAGGTTTTTAGTAGGGTGGTTTTTCCTGACCCGTTAGGACCAAGTATGGCAACCAGTTCTCCTTGTGCTACCGAAAGCGATGCGCCGTGTACAACGATCTTTGGCTGTGCTCCTTGCTGGGTATAGCCTGCACACACGTCGACTGCCATGAGCGAAGAAAGCCCGCTGTCCACAAGGCTCATCGTATGGCCTCCGAACCGCGCCTGGCGATTTTGTACAGGAAGAAAGGCGCGCCTATGAGGGCGGTAACGGCGCCCACCGGCATTTCCAGCGGAGCAAACAGGGATCGGGCGGCCGTGTCGGACAACAGGAGCATGGTCGCTCCTAACAGCGCCGATGCGGGTATGAGGTAACGGTGGTTCGGGCCTATCATCCTGCGCGCCAGGTGTGGGCACACAAGACCGACAAAGCCTATGGCTCCGGCTATGGAAACCGCGCCGGATACCAAAAGCGCGGCGAAGGCTCCGACCACCAGGCGGACTTTGTGCGGGGAAAGTCCCAAGCTCTTTGCCTCTTCGTCGCCCGATGACAAAAGATCCAGCACGCGGGAAGAAGCCACGGCAGCAATAAACCCGATTATGAGAGCCGGTGCGGCTGCACGTAGCTGGGCTATGCCGCGGCCGGAAAATCCGCCAAGAAGCCAAAACCAGGCTTGATGCATGTGTTTGTCTTTAAGCACCAGCAGGATGGATACACATGCGGAAATGAGCGAGCCCATGGCGGATCCTGCAAGCAAAAGGCTCGCGCTGTCGGATTTTACCCGGCCGGATCCGGCCACCAGGTAAACCAAAAAGGTAGCGCCTAAGCCACCTAAAAAAGCGGCCCCGCCGACGGGAGAAAAACCCATCCAGCTTGCGCTTAAGCCGGTGGTAATAGCAAGCACCACGCCCAAGGCGGATCCGGATGAACTTCCTATAACGTACGGATCTGCCAGCGGGTTTCGGAACAGGCCTTGCAACACAGCACCGGCTGCGGCAAGGGCTGCTCCAACCGATGCCGCAAGGATGGCTCGCGCCAG
>JAKQNL010000251.1 GCA_029565815.1 Spirochaetota bacterium
CACCGCCGCCGAGCAGCGGCGGTTGCCGCGTGTGGTGGTCTGATAGGTGCCTGCGCCCTCTTGAACCGCGCCGTTGAAGCATCGTCCGAAGCGGGCCTTATATTTCTGGATCGAGCTTCCCTTCGCTGGGCGATGGGCGACCGCGAAGGGTGCACACAGGATCTTAAGGCTGCCCTTGCTGTACTGCCGGATGGTTCTGCTTACTGGCAGAGTGCTATGCGCCTCCTCAATGTGGTGGAAGGAAGCGCCCCATGAACGCTTCCTTAGGAGCCATGATTCTTTGCCTGTGTGCATTTTCATGCTCCAGTCTTAAGCCTGCCGTTTCCGCTGTGACATTTGAATCACCGCCTCCACGGGCAGAAGGGCTGGAACTCGGGCTGGCTGAAGCTGCTCACCTGGCTGTAGCCATGTCAGGCGAGCTTGAGTACCGAAAGGCCCAGCTTGAGCTGAGAGGCGGGGCTTGGCGTTTAGGGATTAGGGCGTTCTTTCCAAGCTTGCGCCTTGATTACGGAAATGACGAACGCGTTTCGCTAGAAGGCGGCGATTCGTTCTCCAAGCGCCTGTCGCTTGGTATCAGTCAGCTTGTGTGGGACGGCGGCCGCCTGATCATCTCGCGGAAGCTTGAACGTGCCGAACTGGATCAGGCTGCGGAAGAACTAAGAACTATGGTGGCTGACACGGAGGATGCTGCCGTCGCGACATATCGCTCGATATGTGCGGCCAGGATGCGCTTGTCTGTACGCTTATCCTCGCTCGAACGCACATCCGCGGAACTTGCACTCATAGAGCTTAAAGGATCCTTGGGCTTGCTTACCCCTGCAGAAATTGCTGGCGCCCGCCTCAAGCTATCGAAGTTGGAGCTGGAGATTGATGAAGAGCGTTTAAGGCTTTCAGAGGCTGAAGCACAGCTTGCCCAGCTACTTGGAATGAAAACGCTGCCGCCGCTTGCTGAGGTTCTTGATGTCGGCGTTCAAGCCATCGATCTGGAAGCTGTCCCTTTGCTGTACATCGCGCTCGAGCGTTCCCCGGCTCTGGCACTCGCGCGGCGTTCCATCGAGCGGAAGCGTATAGAGCTACAAGCAGAGCGCAAGTCGTGGCTACCCGTCCTGAGTATCGATGCAACACTTGGCGCTAGTGGTGCTGCTGTGCCGCTCCGTTCTGGTACGTGGTCTGTTGCCATGCGCATATCCTTCGAGCATCCATGGATTGCTTCCTCCATGTCGGCCGGCCTTGGCGCTTCAAGCCAGGGGGGGCACAGCGCACAAAGCGGCTGTGGTCTTGATGCTGCGCCCGAGCCACGGCGAGCTTTGGGCCTTGCCGCGGCTGAACAAGCCTTGCGGCTGGAAGAGACACGCTTAAGCGATGCAGTGGCTTCGGTGAGCATAGCGATACACAGCGCTATACGCCGTTACCAAGGCGCGGCCAGGGCCATCGAGCTGGCTAGGCAGTCGCTTTCCTTAGCGGCCGATGGCCTAGCCTTGGCCAATCTTCGGGCAGAGCTTGGACAAGCCCCTGCCAGCGAGGTGATGGATGCAGAGCTAGAGCGAGCTGCGCAGGAGCTTGCTCTGGTAGATGCATGTGAACAGCTTCTTACTCTCGAGCGGGAACTGGAGAGGCTCCTCGATTTCTATCCCGGCCAGCTGGTCTGGTTCATCAAGGAGGTAACGAAGTGAAAGCGCGAAGCCCTGTTGTTTTTCTGTTTGTGCTTGCTGTTTCTTGTTCTTCAAAGGAGCTAGCGCCGCTTGCCGAAGCACATCGTGTGCGCGCAAGTCTCGTTTCAGAGTTGATGCTACAGGAAAGCGTCCATGCCTTCGGAAGCCTATCGTTCCGATATAAGCTTGATTTGTGTTCCGGACAGGATGGCACTGTAGCAAGAATGTATTTCCGCGAGGGTGACTGGGTTGAAAAGGGTCAGCTGCTTGCCCTCGTGGACAATCCCCAGGTGGAGCTTGCGGTAGCCCGTGCAAAAAACCGTGTCGCCGACGCCAAGGCGGGCGTTGATCTTGCGCAAGCTCGTCTGTCCGAAGGCCGCCTGGACTTTGAAAGCAGGATGCTTGGCTTGGAGCGTGCCTCGATGGATCTGGAACAGGGGAAGAGGGAATTGGCCGAGGCCGAGCGCAAACTCGCGGACCAGGAAGCGTTGTACGCCCATGGCGGGCTGAGTGAGGAGAGCATACTGGAAGGGCGCTTTTCCGTTGCATCGGCGCATGAGCGTGTCGCTTCCATGGAACGCGAACTAGAGGCCAGGAAGCTTGGTTTAAGGGATGCGGATCTGAAGGCTGCCGGCATACCAGTGCCCGCGGATACGGAAGCAAAACGGCTGGCTCTCATGGACTTATCGCTAGCCAGCCTGCAAGCAGAACTTGCCAGGGCTATTGCCGCCCTCGATGCCGCAAAGACTGAGCTGGAATCGGCCTGCTTTGCGCAGGATGAGCTGAGCATCCGATCTCCTGTAGGGGCCGTTGTTGGAGCGCGGCATCTTGAAGAAGGAGAGCGCGTAAGAAGAGATGATAAGATATTCACATTGATGGATGTCGGCGCTCTCCTCCTTGTAGCCCAGGTTAGGGAGGAGGAAGCGCTCAAGTTGGCTGTGGGCATGACAGGAGAAGTAAGTGTCGATTCGGTGCAACTTCCTCTATTAGGAAAAGTAGAATCTGTTTCTCCTGTCGCCGATTCAAGGACCGGATCCTTCACGGTTAAGGTTCTTTTACCTTCTGGAACTGAAGGCTTAAAGCCAGGCATGTTCGCGCGGGCAACAATACTGACCGGTAGGGAGACTAGGGTTCTGCTTGTTCCGGAATCGGCTTTGGCTGAACTTGACGGAGATTCCGGACAGGTCTTCGTGATGGCCGGAAGCGTTGTTAGGGCCTGTTCGGTGCGGCTAGGCCCAAGCATCGCCGAAGGCCGCACGATAGAAGCCGGACTCTCGCCAGGCGACTTGGTGGTGGATTGGCCCGATCCGTCACTAAAGGAGGGTGAGCGTGTCTCGCTATACGAAGAGGGTTGAGGCTTTATCGCTACTCGTAGCTGTTTTGCTATGCGCATCGTGTTTTCTTGTTGATCTTCGTGAGGCTACGTGCAGCGTTTTACCATCAGAACCGTGGTCGGTGCTGGAGTCGGTCGATGCCCGAGTAGGAGTCAATTTTGATTTTGACGTTGAACGCCTCGATGCCGAGAGGGCTTTCTCCGTGCGAAGCTCCGATGGGGCGGTTCAGGGCGATTACTTCTGGGATGGGCGTACCATGACATGGAAAGCCACGAGTCCTCTGGTGCCACGCGTGCGTTATCGCTTGCTGTTCCGAGGAACTGTTCGGGCAAGCGATGGAAGGGCATGCATTGCCGATAGCGATGTGCCCTTCTGGGTACTGTCCGCTGGTGAGCCTGCGCGGCTGCTTGAAGTATGGCCGCCGGATGGATTTTCTCAGTATGCAAGCCAGGAGGGACAATGCGTACTTGAAGCGCGCTTTAGCGAGGCAATGGAGCCTTTGAGCGTTAAACATGCTTTTTCCTGTACGCCCGAACTCGATGTTGATTGGGTATGGAATGAGTCCTTCGATGTTTTACGATTGCTTGCTCGGTCAAACCTAACACCATGCCAAACCTATCGCTGGAGCCTGTCTGCAGAAGCAAAGGCAACAGATGCTTCGCCTCTTGCTTCGGCAGCTTCCGGCAGGTTTTTCACGGATGCTGATGCTACGCCTCCGACTGTGTTGTACGCCAGGCCGGTACGCGAAATAGGAGGCCGTTGGCAACAAGTGGCTGATAGCCTTAGCGGGCTTGATGTGGGTGATGCTGTGGGCCTGTGGTTTTCCGAGCCTATGGATCCTGAGAGTTTTCAAGGAAACATCAGGATGGATCCTGAGCCAAGGCTCAGCATAGTCCATGCCGATCCTGCTTTTGCGGTGCTACTGCCTGATAAACCATGGCCGACCGAAACAACTCTGTGTCTGATGGTAGAACCAGAGCTGGAGGATGTATCCGGCTTGCGGCTATCAAAAGAATGGAAAGAAACATTCACTAGTTCTGTACGATGCTTACAGCTCGTGAGTTTGGAAAGCGGCGATGGCGAATCGTTAGCTCAGCCTGAGGATGGCGCGCTTTTGGCTATAACAGTAGGACCTGAGCCTGAGGGCATAGCTAGGCTCATCCTGAAATTCTCCGACGTTTTTGACGCAGCCGGTATGGCCATGGTTCCAGACATGCTGCGCTTGTCTGTTCTATTTCCATCATCAGTTCCAACGCCATCCCTAAGGAGTATTTCCTGGGATGGCAACGACACGTTGAGTGTTGAATGGGAAGGTTTTAGACGTTCAAGCGCACAATCCGATGTGTTCTATCGCTTGAGCTTGAAGGGAGCTTTGGCAGGGCCCGTAAGCATAAATGGCTTACGGCTAAAAAAAGACATCGTACTATACTTGGAGGCGAAACCATGATCGGAAAATCCATGCTTCGTATAGTGGCGCTGGCCGGGATGATTGGTGGTTTTGCTTCCTGTGACCTGCTGCAGGATAAGGCTTTTGTGGTGGAGTCCTGGAGCCCTGGGCCAGGAGCTATCGATCACACGGCTATAGTCTTAAACATTGTTTTCTCTAAAGAGCCGGATCGTTCAAGAGCTGAAAACGCATTTCGCCTTGAAGCCGGAGGCTTGAATCTGCCAGGTTCGTTTTTCTGGGACGGTAGGCTTATGGCTTTTTTGCCATTTGCTGGTTTTTCTGATAACAGCGATTACCGCATTTTTGTGGATCAGTCTGCCCGTACCAGCGATGGGCTTTCCCTTGCGGAAACCTTTGAGGCTCGCTTCACAACCAGAGACGAGGATGGTAGGCCTTGTGTTATTGAATTTAAACCTGGTGATGGCGGTACACTAGTAAGTGGGGAAGAAAACCTTGTTTTGCGCTTTTCGGAACCCATTGACAATGTAGCTTATATGGATTGCCTTTCCCTGTCGCCGGCCGTTTCTGGTTTGTGGACGCTTTCCGCGGAAGGGGATGAAGCTACATTCACACCGTTTTCCGAGTTCGAAATAGGAAAGCAGTACTTCCTGAGCGTATCAGCGGAGCTTAAGGACAGGTATGGCAACCGCATGGGCCAGGCATGGCAAGCCGAATTTTCTGTAGGGTTTGATAGTGTTGCTCCTTCCCTCGTGCGAGCTATTGCCGCGAACGGGAATTGGGAAGGTGTAAGCGAACTACTAGAAGATGTTGCGAATGACGATACGTTCACCGTAAACGATGCATGGGAAGCCGGCAACGGCTTACTGCTGGAATTTGACCAGCCTGTTCTTGTTTCTTCGGTTCAGAAAGCCATCCGCTGTGATGGCGGACCGCAGCTTATGTGCAAGACTGAATCAGAATACGCCATAAGTATCCGTTTTGTTTTTGCGGATAGGCCAGAATGGCAGTCGCTTTTTTCCTTTCGTCTGGAAGCAGGTGTAAAGGATCAGGGCGGCATGCTTAGTTCACATACGCGCTCGTTCTGGCTACGGGCGAATGGCCCGGCCAGCAAGCCGCCAGAGTTTGTAGGGATTCGTTTGCCTCTAGCACCACGCGCTGAAATACCGGAGGACAGAGATCTACGCTGTTACGCTGTTGCAGAACCATACGCGAGCCTGCCCCTTGATCTGGAGCGTTTTCCTATTGGTGTGCCCGTCCGTGTTGATATAGAGCTGTATGTGCGCCTTGCCCAGGGAGCGGCCGTTGACCGTTTGTCGCTCATGGAATCCATACGCGCGGTTATAGAAAATTCAGCTTTGGATCTTTCCATAGACCGAGTTAGGTTGGGTGGATTTTCATGGGCACCTGTGCATGAAGCCTGGAACGGCTGTTCTCTGGTTACGCTTGAAACGAGACTGACCAACAGGGCTTCAGTCGGTGTGCTGCGCATTGTCTTGGCCCAAGGACTGCACGATTCCCTGGGAAATCCTAGCGAACAGGCTCAAAGCCTGCCCTTACTCAAGTAGGCCAACGGTGCAGTCAATACTTGCGTCCTGTGCGCAACGGCCGGTGGCCATGTGCATGATAGCTCTAGCCCTACTCATGGCCGGTTCCATGGCAGTTCCAGGCATGGGCGTTTCGCGCCTGCCTCAGCTGTCGGTTCCACGGGTTGTAGTAGAGGCGTCCATGGAAGGGCTACCGGCCGCGGAGATAAGGAGCCTTGTTACCGTGCCGCTTGAAGATGCCCTGGCATCGGTTCGGGGCCTTGTGTCCTCAAGCAGCCTGTCGCGGGACGGTGTTGCCCTCATAACGCTCGATTTCCGCTGGGGAGAGGACGCCTTAAGGGCGGCGGCAAGGGTCCGTGAACTAGCGGATGCCGCCTGGCCATCCCTGCCCGAAGGCGCGGCCAAGCCTGTGGTCCTGCCTTATGATCCTTCGGCCCAGACCCTCATGGTAGTTGGGTTTTCTGCGACTGACGGAACATTGGCCCATGCCCGACGCTTCGCCGAATACGAAGGCCGGGCAGCATTCAGGCGCGCTTCCGGCATAGGAGCCGTGGTGATGGCCGGTGGTATGGAACGGGAGCTGGCCGTTGAACTGGACATGTACCGTTGCTTGGCTCTTGGCATGACCGTGAGCGATTGCGCCGCCCTGCTTTCTGGCGAATGCGCAGACCTACCGGCCGGTTCAGTTGCGGAACGCGATATAGAGCTGGTGGCTCTTTTGCGCGGACGGCCTGATAGCATCGATGAACTTGCGAACATGATACTGCCCGGACCACGAGGCCCATTCAGGTTGGCTGATGTTGCGGCAGTGTACGAACGTGATGCTTCTAGAAGCAGTGTATTCGTCGCTAATGGCCGGGAGCAGGTGGCTTTGTGCTTATACGCCAGACCGGGCGGCGATCCAGTAGCGGCGGCTAGGCAGGCTCGAAAGGCTGTGGATGAACTGCGCATCCAGGCTGGAAGCGCTGTGCAGATAGAGATCCTGGAGGATGCTTCAGGTCCTGTGGCTTCTTCCATACGGGACTTGGCAATTGCTGCCGCTTTGGGGGCTCTGGCTGTTGTACTGGTGCTGTTCCTGGTCTTCAGGAACTTGAGATTCGGACTGCTTGTGTCGCTCAGTATCCCCCTGTCGGTAGCCTTCTGCCTGCTTAGCCTCCGGCTATTAGGCCGAAGTTTGAACAGCATGAGCCTGGGCGGCATAGGGTTGGCCATAGGCATGATTTCCGATAACGCCGTGGTTGTGCTGAGCGCTCTAGCCGCCGCGGATAGAGGAAGGACGGATAAGCCACAGGCTCAGGCTTGCGCCCAGGCGGTAGCGAGCGTTTTAAGTGGTACGTTGGGGAGCACGGTAACAACCCTGGTTGTATTCGTGCCGGTATTTTTTCTGCCCGGCGCTATAGGCGCGATCTTCGGGGATTTAGCAGTGTCGGTTATGGCTGGAAACCTAGCCGGTTGGCTCATAGCGGTGCTTATGGTTCCAGGCTTTTACAGGCTCCTGTGGGTTCCTCGGCGCATGGAACCGAGTGCTAGGCTGGAAACAAGCTACAGGCGCAAGCTGGCTTACTCGCTCAGGCACCCGATTAAAACACTCTTTGGCGCTTTCGCGCTTTCGCTCCTTGGAATCTTTCTCGTTCTAACCCGGCCGCTAGAATTCTTGCCAGCGGAAAAAGCAACTGAACTGAGACTGACATTTGATTTCAGAGCCGCCTCCAGCGCCGATGGCATGGCTTCCGATGCAGTGGCATTGTCCAGTGCCCTGGCAGGGCTGGATTGCGTCCAGGCAGTCTATGGCTATGCTGGTTCTGAGCCAGAAGATCTGGGAAGGCGAGCTGATCAGGATTACCGCGCAGAAACCCTGGTGCTTAGCTGTCGCCTGAAAAAGGGCTGGACGGCTGCCAAGGCCGGCACAGCCATAGAACAGGCTGCAGGCTTGGTTCTTGGAGGGAAAGCCTTTATTGGCTTGGAAGTTCCGGCGGACCCTGCGGCAAAACTTCTGAGCCTTGAAGGGGGGCGTTACGTGCTTGCGCGGGCTGGAACGCCCAAAGAGGTTTTTGCACTCGCTCTTTCGGCACAATTGGAGCTTGCCCGCTTATCCACGACAGCCATGCAACACTCAAGCTTGAAGCCAAGCGACATGCGGCCCAGCATCATGGTTGCGCGGGACAGGGAACGAGGCGCAAGCCTACAATTATCATCGGCGGAAAGCGCACGCGTATTGCGAGCTGCCACTGAGGGTGCGGTTCCCGTGTCGCTGGAATTTGGCGGCCACACTATGCCTATTCGGGTATTCGCCTCCGAGTTTTCCTCCGCTAGCGGAACCCCCGCAAGCGCTGTCGGGTTGGGCCACGTTCTGGCCGCTGTGCCGCTTGCATTATCAGACTACGCACCCGTGTATGCAGGGACACTTGCTTCGTTTTCCATGATTGAAAGCGAATCTGTCTTGTACCGTGTAGACCGAGCTGACGCCCTGCTTTTAGAAGCCACAGCCGCGCCTGGTTCTGAAGCGGCTTTGGATAGATACATACGTGCTGTGCTTGATGATAGCCCCGGGCTTTCCATGGCAGGGGAATCCGCTTTCAGAACCTACGGCATGGCAATGGTGTCGGCCCTTGGCCTGGTCATAGCGCTTTTGTACCTGACCCTGGGCGCGCAGTTCGAGTCTTTTCTGCTACCACTGCCAATCATGGCAACCATAGTTCTGGCCATGGCAGGAGTGGGGCCGGCTCTGTGCCTGGCAGGGCTGTCGCTTGATTCAGGCTCGATTATGGGCATGGTCGTGTTGTTCGGAGTTGTGGTGAACAACGCCATCCTGCTGGGGGAGAACAGTTCGCTGTGCCGAAACCGCGGTTTGACGCTCGCCCAGTCCGTCTATCGTGGCGCTTCCGAGAGGGTACGTCCCTTGGTTGCAACATCGCTTACCACGCTGGTTGCGCTCTTGCCCCTGTGCCTCATGCCATCAGGAGCGGCGCAGAAATCCATGTCGGTTGCGATGCTTGGCGGAATGGCCGCAAGTACTGCGCTGACTTTGTTCGTAGCTCCTGTTTTCTTCGCCAGGCTTGGAGCGGATTGCTCGGCAGGAAGCCGGTTGTGAACATCCATACGAAACACTATCGCCCCATCGGGGCATACTGCGGCGTGCTTACCCTGCTGTGCGTATCGTTATGGCTGCTGGCTGGCGCAGAATACGGGCCGGCGCAAGCGAGGGCTAACTCGGCATATTCTGTGAGCATCAGCGACCATGGTGTGGATGCCCGCGAGATGGAGCGTAGAGTGGCCATTCCGCTTGAGGATGCCCTGTCGGCCCTGCCAGGGGCAGTATGGACTTCAAGCTCGAGCGAATACGGAAAAGTAAAGGTATTGGTTCGCTTTGCGGCGAAGTCGAACCAAGAGCTGGCCTATGAAGCAGTACGCGAGGCGGCAAACCGGGTGTACGCGTCATTGCCATCATCGGCTCAACGGCCGGAACTTGGTTCGTCAAGTGAAGGATCATTTCCCGTATGGGTTGCATCGATCGAAGCAAGCGATGGTGGCCCTCCACCAGATGGCTCCTTCCTGGAACGGGTTGTTAAGCCGGCGTTCGAAAAGCTGGACGGGGCTGGCGAGGTGCATGTTTACGGCGTTGGGCTTAGGGAGCTTGCAGTACTGCTGGAAGAAGATGCGCTTTCGCTTATCGGCCTGAGCGCAACGGCTGTAGCCAAGAGCCTGGCGCTGGAAGACAGCTACTGTGCGGCTGGATCGATACAGTCTGGCGGTTTAACAATTCCCGTGGTGCTGGATGGCCGCTACCCGGATGCTCAGCACCTTTTGGGCCATGTGCTCGCATCTAAAGAGGACAGGCTTGTTGCGCTCAGCTCATTTGCCGTAGCCAGGGAAAGGGAGCGCAGGCCGGACAGCCTTTCGCGTGTGAACGGCCAGAGGGCCAGAACCATTTCTGTGATGCCAGGAGGCGGAGCCAATCTCCTCAGCCTGTCCAGAGCAATACGAGCCCAGGCAGATAGGCTTGCTCTGGAAAGCGGGATGAGCTTTCGGGTTATATCCGATTCCGGGGCAGAAATGGAACGAGCGTATGGGCAAGCTCTCTGGGCAAGTGCCCAGGCAGCGTTCGCCGTCGCTGTCGTGTGCCTTGTCCTCGTCGGGGGCAGAGGGGCCAGGGCGATTCGGGCAAGGGCTGCGGCCGTGCTTTTGGTGCCCATCGCCTTCCTTGCTGCTGCAGCTGTTCTTTCCGCCTTGGGCTTTGCCCTGGACCGATTTGTCTTGTCCGGCCTAGCCGCAGGTTTAGGTGCTTCGGTGGATGCAGGTATTCTCGCATCAGACAGGCTGGCTCGTGCAAGAAACGCCACCGAGGCCAGGGAAGGCATGAAAAGACTATCTCTATCGCTGGCTGGTGGAACGCTTACCACGTTGGTGGTTCTGGCGCCCATGGCTGGCCTGGAATATTTATCCGAAGGCACGTCGAGGATAGCTATAGCCATAGGGGCAGTAAACCTTGTTTCCTATCTGCTGTGCGTGCTGGCCATGCCGTCTATAGTCGTAGGCGCAACGGAAGAAAACGATGAAAAAACAAAAATTTGTAACATAATCTGCCATGGTCGCACACTGCGTTTTAGGCGATTACTAAAAAGAGCTGGAAGGAGATTGCTCGCGCGACTGTCGCTGTGCGCCAAGCGCTACGGCTCTGTTCTTGTGCTGTCCGGAGCGCTTATTGGCGTATTGGGTGCTATCGCGCTGTCTTTCCTGCCCATGTCGCTAGCCGATGAAGGCGCAGGAGATAGGGTGGAGGCTCATGTAGAGTTTGAAGCAGGCTTGTCCATGGAGGAAGCGGACAGGCGTTTAGGTTTATGGGCTGACACGCTCAAAGCTGTTCCAGGTATACAGACGGTGCTCACGACGGCCAGACGTGGTTCCGGTAGTGCCCTTGTGGAATACGAAGCTGAGTCGATAGTGCAGAGCAAAGTCGATGCTATACTATGTTCACAACAGCCTTTGGGAGGTTTTGTGTGGTTGCCTCGGCCGAGTCCGTCGGAGCGAAGCTGGACCATACAGGTTTACGGCAAGCTGGATGGCGAGTGCCGGCGCTTGGCCAGGATACTTGCCAGCGAGCTGGGCAGAATAGACGCGGTTTTGGGCGTTGTACTTAATTTCAAAGATGGTCCTGCAGACCTCATCCTGGTTCCGGATAGAGAACGGATTGCAGCTACAGGTCTTGGCTTGCGTTCGATCGGAGATGCCCTTAGGCGATCCGTCTACGGACCGGTTGCCTATAAGCGTGTAGAGGCCAGGGGTGAGCGAGATACTCGCATAGGCGTATTAAGGGACGCAAGTCCCACGATACCGGAAGTTCTGGAAACCCTGGTAGTAAGCCCGAGTGGTCCTGTGGGGATAGGATCAGTAACAACAACGTATAGGCAAAGCGACGCCCAGTCCATCAGGCGGGAAGACAGGAGCAGGGTCGCGTCCCTGAGCGTCCGGACCGAAGCGATGGATCCATGCGATGCTTTCACGCTCATCAAGCCGGCTATCGACTCGCTTGAGCTTCCTGATGGGTATTCCGTTGTCTTTGACAGGGACGCTATGGAGGGAGCGTCTAGGCTTAGGGCAAGCTTGTGGTTTTTTGTGCTGGCCATAGCCCTGTGCTACATGGTTTTAGCTGCATTGTCTGAATCGCTTGGTTCGCCACTGGTTGCTCTAGCCACCTTGCCTCCGGCTCTTGCAGTACCTGCCCTGGCTTTGCTGTTCTCGGGCCGATGGCTGGACGTTGGCCTTGCATGTGCATTCGTCGCCGTTTCGGGTATGGCAGTCAACGCGTCCATCATAGGTATCGACGATTTGCGTTTCCGCCTAAGTAGTACACGTGAAGTTTCTACGCGCCCGCGAACAGCCGATTTGTACGCATGCATGCGCGCTACGCTCCCGTCTCTGGCAGCAACCTCTTGTACAGGAATTGCAGGCTCCCTGCCATTCCTGTTCCTTGGTAGAGATTCGAATGCCTTAACCGCGGCTATAGGTTTCGTATCGGTTTGGGGAAACGCGGCATCGTTTTTCTTCTCTGCCGTCTTGGTACCGGCAATGGCTTCGGTTTTTCCAGGATTATTTTCGCAACAGTTTCCAGCTAGTACCTCCAGAAATACGGTACCGGTCCGAAATCCGGTAGAAAGAGGTTCTATATGAAAAAATTCACAATGGCCGTAATTATTGCGGCTTTGATTGTTAGTGCCAACGTTTCATGGGCGCAAGAAGCGCCGGTAAAAGGCTTTGACGTACCGCATTTGGAATTCTCCCTAGCCCAGGCGGAAAGGGCTACTGAGCCGGAAACCTGGCTTGAACTGGCTAACGAAGCACTTAGCCGTTGCCTGGCGTTGTGGGAGTTGGCTGCTTTGGATCTATACCCGGATCCGGCCGATCTTGCACAAGCCCGCATCGAGCTTAAGGATTGGACCATGGAACGCGTAGCCCAGCGTTACGCATCATGGCTTGAAGACCGCTTCTTCGGCGCACAGGCCGCGCGCTTAAGGGCGAGCGTTGCCCGAGCGGCTCAAAAAGCCAATTCACGTTACCTCTATATAACAAGTGATACTGGTGCGCCGCTGTTTGACGCTTCGGGCAATCCCATGTACAAAAGGCCGGGAGACGGTTCTGATGCACAAAGCGACGAAAAAGCTTGGAGAGAAGAAGGGCAGGCTTCGATTGAAGCGGCAATAGCTGATGGTGCCTTAGCTATGGAAGCCTTACGGCCTGAGCTTCTTTCAGCCGTTCCGGAAGGCGAGCGCTGGCGTTTTAACGATGCACTCAGCAAAGCGTTTTCAGCGGCCGTGGGTCGTTGTACGAGGGAACTGGACGCCATGCTCGATAGGGAAGAACGCTTGTTCGTGGCCCGTCGTACGAGCGACGTGTGGAGCCTACGCCAAAAAAGCGAAAGCCAGGCCGCAGGCGAGGTGGCCAGGCGTCTTGCGGAGCAAACAGCCTCCGAATGTGCTGAGGGCCTGCGCCTCCTTGAACAGCGTATCGAAAGCGCCGAGGCCGGCACGGGTGATCTTAATTTGGCTGGGCGCGAATGGCTTAAGGCCTTTGAAGAACAGTTTGACAGAGGCTTGCAAGCCTGGACCGAAGCTGAAGCCGGTTTTATGGCTAGGCGTATGGAATGGGAAGTAGGCGCGAACGAAGCCTGGGATCAGGGTAACCTTGCCTGGGCCCAGGCCTTCGGTATTTTGGAAGAAGAACAAAAGCTTTGGGAGCTTTCAGCGCAGGAGCTACTGGAAAGCGGCGCAAAAGCTTTCTCTGAGGCGGAACAAAGCCTTCGTGCAGAAATGCAGTCGGCCAGACAGGAGTTTGTCAGGGTATCGAACGAAAGGGCCACAGCTGGCGCTGACAGGGCAAAAGCGCGGGTGGATATGTACCTGCGTAACGCGTCTGCAATGGCAGGGGCAGTGGACAGTATCGAGTTCTGGCTGGACAAACTAAAAAAGGATGCAGTGGGCGTCTATGGGGAAGCTATCCCAGAGTTTCCCGGGAACGGAAAACTTGCAGAATGGCTGGATGCAAAACTGCAGGAAACATCGCCGCTGGAAAAGCTGAAGACACAGCCGTTCCAAAATACCATGGAGGAACTGTCACGCTGGCTTTCACTCTATGGCGATTTTAGGACAGCCGCGCTAGAAGCCAGGCAGAGCTTGCTGGCTGAGTACGGCATAGCCTTTGAAAGCGGAACGGCCGCCGACGTGCTCGGTGATGCAGCTTCATCTGAGGACTGGTATCTAGACGAGTACCAGGCGGAACTGCTCAGGGCCAGGGCCGTGCGTTCATACTGGGAGCGGCGCGTATCTGTCGCACAAGAGGTGTTCGATTACGCAAGCGATTTGTCGGCAGGTAGGGCAACCGAGGCTGAAAGCATACAGAGCTTGAATCTTGCAAAGACTGCGTATGAACGTGCACTTCTGGAATACCAACTGGCACAAAATGCTTTGACGGATGCATCTCTTTGCCTGGCTCCGATAAGGGAGCAGGTGGAAGATGCAGCCGAGGATCTAAAGGAGGCTGGCGAGAAACTCGAGCGACTGAATGACGAGTACTCAAGGTCGCTAACCGCTTTGGCAATGGGCGGAGCTTCCTATATCATGGAAGATGTTGTAGAGCGCTACGGCCAGCTTCTGGCCCAAAGTGGTCTGGCAGACGGTGCTATGGAACCTGGAGACAGCGTAGAGCTCATCGCCCGATTCCTGCAAAAGGCAGTCAGTTTAGGCTACTCTAGCATGCTTGAAGCCGCATCTGCCGATTTAGTGGAGCTTGTTAACGGCTCTGCTGAAAAAGTTAGCCTTTCACAACTCAAACAAATCCGTGATGCGCTCTGGCAGCCTGATGGCGAAAGCCCTATGCCCCAGAGTGCTTCTGCCATGGGCATAGAACCCACTGATCCGGCGTACGGTAACGTTCAATCGCTGCTCGGCCAGCTTGCATCACTAGCCTCCGACGTTCCTGATGCCCAGGAGAGACTACGCAGGCAGACTGCCATCGAGGCTGCTGTGAGAGAGGCAGTCACAGGAGCCAGGGCACGAGCAGACTGGGCTCTTGAAGCACGGCTCGATGCACTGGCCATCATCGGCGCAAAAAGCATGGAACAATGGCGTTCAGAACGTGGAGGCAGCGGCAGTCTTGAAGATTGTCTCGTCTATTCACGTGAAGCCGCAAGGCTTGCTACGGCCATGCAGCGTGACGCCCTGGCCCTGTACCTGGGTGTGGAACCAATCGGTGAAAATGCGGACAATGCTATGCTTCTGTCCTACTGGTGGGCCGGCGGCGCCACAGATGGAAGCCAGTGGCTTTCCGCCTTCGATTCAATACTTGCGCACTATGACGAACCATATACCGATCGCGAGCTACAAGACCGATTGTCCACACTAGCCAAGGCGAATGCCTTTGCTGACCGAATACTCAATGGTGAAACGTCATTCGGTTCTGATGGGTTGGATCTTGGAGCAATCTACGGCGCAAGTCTGGGTTCGGATGCGGCCAGGGCTTACGGAAGGTTCGACGCGATACGGCAATGGGGAGGCAATTCCCGGGCTATGGAGGCCGAGTGTTTGGAATCGGTTATGGCTGGCTTGCGTTCGGCTTTTGTGGCCTGCGGGCTGGACTATGATCCGGCAGACAGCCGCGGCCTACCGTCTATGCTGGATGTGGCTACGGCACTTGGTAGCGACCATGCAACAGCCTATAGGAAAACAGCCGGGCTGGTAGCGCAGATCGGGGCGGCCTTATCCTCTGCCCCAGCCTGGGTGGCGACCGAACTTGAAGCTTGGACAGATAGCCTACTTGATTACTCGGCGGCAAGGCTTCTAATGGCTAATCTTAAGCCGGATGCGGATAACGCTAGCCTGGAACTAGAGGCCGAACAGATTCAATCTGCACTGCTGGATTCTATCGCATCCGGAACTGAGCCCGACGAGCAGCTTGTTCAAAAGCTCAGGTCTATCAATGCTTTCCTGAGCTTGGGCCATAGGTATGAGGCCTTGCTCAAAGCCAAACAGCAAGACGATGAGCTTGGTCGCGAGCACTGGCGCCAGTACCTGTTACGGCCGTGGTTTGATGATGCTCAGTGTACGCCTCTTGCCAGCGAACTTGATTACTGCGATGAAAGTATAACCCTGCGTTCGGCGGAAAGCTGGTACGAAGGCGCAATGCTGGATGCGTCAAAAGCGGCCGATGCCCGGAATGCAGCCTGTTCCATGGCTATACAATCATGGGTTAGCAGCACCGGCCCGGATGCCGGACTGGGCGCGGGAACTGAGCTGGCTGGGGAATGGGATTCCTTCATGCAGCTATGCGAGTCTCTGCTAGCTGATCCTTCTGCAGTGCTTGGTGCCAAGGGCCTTTACACGGGCCGATCCCGCTACCTGGATGAATACAACCGCGCCAGGGGTGAATGGGCCACCATCGAACTGAGCGCACAAGAACTCAGGCTTTCCTTTGCGGATGCGGCCAAGAGTTGGGAGGATAATTCCAATACCGACATGCTCAAAGAAAGACTAGCCCAGATTTCGGCTAGGCTTGCAGAGGCTCGGACTGAATACGAACAGGCGATGAGTGCATATTCAGAATCTGCACAGAATTTTTCCATGGCCGGCTCAGACTATGATCAGCTCTGTGGCCAGGCAGATGCTTTATACACAAGCCTTGAGAACGCTCGATTGGAATTAGAAACGCAGGAAGCCGTCCGTAGCTGGGCTTCCACAGCGTATCTTGCCTGTTCGGGCGAAGACGCGGGCATAGCGCCTAAGTCATATAGGGATCCTCACGCTGAACTGCTGTACGCCCGATCGCATCTTGCGGCTTCTGGCGTAGCCCTGGATGCCCTGTCGAGCATGTATGACGGCCTTGAGTCCATGCCATACGCTGATACCGCATATCAAAAGCTGTTCGAGGCTTATCGAGATGAGTACGCTCGTTACCTTCTTGCATCGAGGGCTAAGAGCGCTATAGAAGCAACGCTTAGGGATGAGTACGAAAACAGGGCATCGCAATGGTCCAGGTTCCTTGATCTGACTCAAGGATGTTCCGCTGAAAGTGAGCCGTTTGCCCAGGATCTTTCTTACACTGACTACGAAGAAATTTGCGATGGCAGCTACCACGATACAGGGTGGACAGATCTTCTGAGCATCGATGACCAAGGCCGGCTGTGCTTCTCGCGAGATGGCTATGCACTCAAACTGATTGATTCGCAGCAGGCGGAAAAGCTTAGTGCGTATTTCGATCGCGGCGAAGGAGACTACAAAACAAGCGCATACCAGAGCGCGCTTGCACAGCTGTGTGCAAGGCTGTCGGCTCAAACGATAAATCGCCAGCGCATCCACGTTCTTGCGCTAGCCAGGGATCACCTTATGCAGAACCTTGTGCGCGATCCTGGTTTTGCTTCTCGTTTCTCCCAGGCGTCTGCCCTGAACGGAGGTTGGCCTCGCCAGGCGGATAAACTATACAGCACGGTAGGCGGTCAGCATTACGGCGTTCTTTCATCGACGAGCATCGCTGACTATCTGGATGATTTCCGCGAGCCCGAATACCGCCTAGTGGTTTTAGACAGTTTCCCATTCGCCCATGTCGAATTTGGACAGCTTGCAAAGCTAAGGGAGGATGCGTGGAATTCACTCGATGCCGGAGAACAGGCGGATCTGGAGTTCCTTATCGTGCTGTCCCTGAGCGGTGCAGGGGCGGTAAATTCTATTAACGATGCCCTGAGCGATGCATCCGAATACGAAGAATACACATACGTTCAGGGCATCATGGAGCGATGGGTCCGACGGAAGCAAAAGTCTTGGTTTGGGCTTGGTGGTTTGTGTGGCGCCGATGATAATTTCCAGGCCATCCTGTCCTCAGACATTAATGCTCCACTGAAAGCGATTGTCGATGAACTGTCGGCAGGTGCTAACGATCTGGCCAGCTACGCCAGTGCTATCAATGAAAGCTACCAGGCATTTTCAGATACCAACAAGCGCATAGCCGAACTTGAAGGAAGCCCGCCCGATGGCCGCTCCGTGCTATGGGTCGATCTGGCTTCGGTTTTGTCGA
>JAKQNL010000060.1 GCA_029565815.1 Spirochaetota bacterium
TCGGCGTATGCAGGCAGGGGCACGTTTTCAGCAAGCAGGGCTATGTCGTTCACCTGCGTTCCTCTTTTGCCTTGGGGTACTCGATGCGCGAATGGAAGTGACCGGCCAATATGCGCACAAAGGTGTTCTTGATGATTTCCAGGTCGCGGAAGGTAAGTTCGGAGCGTTCCAGTTGGCCGGCATCCTGCTTGGTGGCAAACATTTCGCTCACAAACTGCTCCAGCCGGCCTATGGTCGGCCGCTTGAGTGTTCTGGACGCTGCTTCCACCGTGTCGGCAAGCATTACCACGGCAGACTCCTTGGATGCCGGCTGGGGCCCAGGATAGCGGTAGTCATCGGAAGACACGTCCTGGTCATCCTTTTGCGCTTGGGCAAAAAAGTAGCCTATGATGGACGTTCCGTGATGCTCTGCGATGATAGCGCGTATAGCCGCCGGTAGCCGTAGGGCATCTGCTCGCTCTAGGCCAAATTTCACGTGGCTACGCAGCACGGTAGCCGACAGGCGCGGGTTTATCTCATCGTGCTTGTTGTAGCCAGACTGGTTTTCTATGAAATATTCCGGCTGCTCTATTTTGCCTATGTCGTGGTAATACGCGCCAACTCGGGCCAGTATGGGGTCAGCACCTATGGCCCTGCACGCCGATTCTGCAAGGTGAGCGACGGTTACCGAGTGGCTGTAGGTGCCCGGCGCCACGGACAACAGGCGTTTGAGCGCAGGTGAGTTTAGGTCAGACAATTCCTGCAAGCGGAACAGGGTGGCCGCATTGAGCCACTGTTCCAGTACGGGTAAAAAGCCCAGGGCAAGCACGCTGCAGAAAAATCCATTCATCGCGGACCACAAACCAGATACCACGGATGGGAAAAACCCGCGGCCGGTAAAAGCGCCCAGGGCAAAGCCGACGGACAACTGGATGGCCGCAAGGTACGCCCCGGAGCGTATGAGGTCCACGCGCTTTTCGGTTCGACCTGCAAGCAGCACCGAAGCCAGACCGGAAGCCATAACCTCTACCAGCGACAAGGGATCCATGCGGGTAGCGATCATCAAGCTCATGCCAAGAGCCATGGTAACAATAATGCCCTGGCGCCTGCCAAAGAGCATGGTTATGAGTATGGCTGCAAGGGCTGTGGGTAATACAGCCGCAAGATGGCCGCCATCGGCCAACATGGGGGCAAACGCGTCCAGCGCGGAAGCCAGAATAAAATAGAAGGTTCCCAGGCTTGCAAGAAAGATGAACGACGGCCGGTCCATGGCAGGGCTAGTATCCTGGTCGCCATGCTTACCAAGGAGCAGTACGGCTCCGCAAAACAGCAGTGCCAACAACGATAGCCCGCCAAGCGCTTTAAGTACATTAAAGCGCAGGCCGCCGGAATGGAGGGCGGACAGCCGTACCATATCCTCTGCGCTTACGATAAAGCCCTTGCGGATAACCCGTTCGCCCTGGACTATGCGCCGGATAACCGGTTCCACCCGGGCGCTTACCTCTTCGAGGCGGCGCTCGCTTTGCGCAGCATCGAAAAAGGCGTTCTCTTGGGCAAAAGCCAGGGCAAGCTCCGAAGCTAGTGTGCTTAAGGTTGCGGAAAGCCTTAGGTTTTTTGCATGCACGGCAGCCTGTTTTGCAACGTTCTTCATGGTAACCAGGGAATCCAAGGGCACCTGGTCGTACACAAGCGGGCCGGAATCCCATCGGCGTATCTCTACGGTTTCCGGATTGAAGCGCTCAAGGCCTACATCGGGAATGGCCGCAATGCCCTCTTTAAGCATGGTTTCCAGTATGAGCCTGGCCTGGGCGAAGGCTGTATCCGGCGCAGGATAGGATGCCAGGCGGGCAGCCAGGTTGCCTTCCGGCACATCGGGCCACAGGCTACTGAGCCTAAGCACCAGGTCGGCCGACGATACGCTACCGTCCTCTGCCTGGTCA
>JAKQNL010000061.1 GCA_029565815.1 Spirochaetota bacterium
GAAGGGCCTGGGCATAGCCCCCCGGCTGACCCACGGGGCTATGCCCAGGCCCTTCTGTCCTGGACCCAGGGCTGGACCTACGAGCGGTCCCCGGATGGCTCCGACGTGGTCAATCCCCTGTCGGCAGCCATGGAAGGCCGCGGCGACTGTGACTCGCGCGCTATGGTCATAAGCATACTGCTGCGCTACGAAAGCATTACATCCATACTCATGGTGTCCTTAGAGGCACAACACGCTCTGGTTGCGGTAGACGCGCCCGGCGTAGGCGCTCGCTATCCGTTTGCAGACACAAACTGGCTGGTAGGCGAAACCACGGCCCACGTGGACATAGGCCGTATCGACGCAAGCCAAGCCGATCCAGCCATCTGGTTCGCTGTCGAATTTCCGTACTGAACGGCCATTCGCGTTCGCGTTGACACTTTTTTTAGCCGGTGTCTATACTGGCTCAGAAGCCTATGCATGCACGTTTGGAGGAATCCATGGAACCCATAAGCGCCCGGTACAGAGAAACCATCATGAAAATGGTAAAAGCAGCCACCCGAACCACGGCGGTGGCCGAAGACGACCTGTACCAGGAAGCAAACACGGCGATTCTTCCCTATATCGACAGCATAGTGCAGGAAAACCTCCTGCCCGGCAGCGAGATACGTTCCATGGCCAACCTGGAACAGCTTTTAAAGTTGGCAAAATCCGGCAAGTCCTGCCTCCTTCTATTGGAGCACTACAGCAACTTTGACCTGCCGTCGTTTTGCTACCTGTTGCGCCAGAGCGGGCCATCCGGCGCGGAAATAGCCGACGCCGTGGTAGCCATAGCTGGCATAAAGCTAAGCGAGACCGACCCTGTGGTGTCAGCCTTTACCGAAGCCTACTCGCGCCTGGTGATATACCCAAGCCGATACCTGGAAATCATAAAAGAAAAAATGAAGGACCCGAAAGAACTGGTGGCCGAGCTTATGAAAAGCGCAACAGTTAACCGGAACGCGATGAAGACCCTTGGGGAACTGAAAACCGCCGGCAAGCTCATTTTGGTATTCCCAAGCGGTACCCGCTACCGGCCCTGGGACCCAAGCACCAAGCGCGGCGTCCGCGAGATAGACTCCTACCTGCGCTCCTTCGACTGGATGTGCGCCATATCCATAAACGGCAATATCCTACGCATCAACCCGGAAGGCGAGATGAAGGAAGACCTTATCTGTAAGGACCGCGTGGTATTCGATGTAAGCCCGCCCATGAGCTGCCCGGAGTTCCGCGAGCGCGTTAAGCACTCCAAACATTTTGGGGATGACAAAAAGCAAGCCATAGTGGATGCGCTCATGGCATCGCTGGACGCAATGCACGAGGCGGTGGACAAGGACCTGGGGGGCTGTAAGTAAGCTGGAGCCCAGGCTAATCCGCTAGTAGCCGCCGTAGGAAATGACCTCGGACACGGACACGCGCAGGCGAACGCTTGCCATGTACTGTCCCGAGGAAAGCACCACGCGAGGAACCGAAGCAAACGAGAAACTGCCGCGCACCTCTCGGGGCTTGGACCGCTCTATGGTCCGTAGGTACGCGCGTAGAGCCTCCCGGCACGCTTCCACCACGGCCTTGCGGCGGGCTAAAAGCCGGCCGGGTATCAGCCTGCCTTCCACCATCGCATCTTCCACGCCCAAAACGGCCGGGGCGGAACCTCGCCCTTGAGCGCTGGTGTAGTCTGCGCTTGCCCAGGCGGATAGCTCTGCGCGGGCGGAGCCGTCGGGCACCCACTGGACCGTTGCGTACAGCACCATGTCCTGTATGCGCGCTTTTACCGGGCTTAGAGCCGGCTCGCCCCAGGCTATGCTGCCGCGCTCGGTAATATCAAAACGCTCGGCAAGGGCTCGGGCTCGGTCCGAAGGCGTGTAGGAATAGTCAAAACCCCAGGCCATGCCGGCGAACACCCAACGGGCTTCATCCAAAAGAGCCGCCGCCGCCTGGTCCGATGGCAGTACCGGCAGCCAGCCAGCATCGGGAACGCTGCGAAAGGGCCCCTCGGATGGAACGGTGAACAGGTCCACGGGGAATTCCGCGCGCAACACCACATCCAGGTCCTGGGCGCTCGGGGCTAACAGGGCGCACAGAGCCAGGCTGAGCGCGAGGACGTGGGATGCTTGCAGCTGTCGGGTCGGCCTATGGTCCATCAATCCATTATCGGCCGGAAACCAGCCGTTTCAGAGGGTTTACGCCGTGGCGTATGGGAAAGTACACAATGGCAAAGAAGAAGCCTGCCAGGTGAGTCAGGTGAGCTACATTGCCTCCGGAACCGAATATCTCCGACCACAATTCAATAAGGGTGTAGCCAAGCACCAAAAGCGGGGCGGGCACCGGCAGTATGCCCCAGATAAATATCCTGGCGCGCGGATTGATGACAGCAAAAGCCAAGAGCACGGCGTACACGGCCCCGGACGCGCCAACCAAAGGCACGCCAAGCATGCCGCCAGCGGCAAACGCAAACAGGGAAAACACTCCGGCCAGCGTTCCGGTAAGTAAATAGAAAAATGTGAACTCGCGACTACCCAGCTGGCGCTCCACCGCGGTACCGAAAAAGAACAAGCCAAGCATGTTAAAAAACAAATGCCGCGCGTTTGCGTGCACGAACATATAGGTAAACGGCTGCCACACCCAGCCAAGCTGCAAAACCGCGCCAGGTACCATTGCCAGGTAATAGCCAAGCGATTGAAATACCCAGGTAAGCGCATACACCAGCACATTGACGCCAATCAGTATCAAGGTAGCGTTGCCGTTGGTATGCTTAAACGGCGTGCGTATCCATTGCATTACTTTCATACCCAGAATGTACGCACAACTACGCGTTTTGGCTAGCACAGTACTAGTACAGTACGAGCACAAGGGCTTGCCGCCGGCCGCCAGCGGTCGTAGAATCGAAGCGTGGCCATGAATCCAGCCAGGGCACCCAACTGCCTTCAGTGCATACACTTCCGCGTAACCTGGGATAAAACCTATCCACGCTCCTGCGAAGAGTTCGGCATCAAAACAGCCTTCATGCCCAGCCACGAGGTGTTCGCAGCAAGCGGGAAGCACTGCCCGGCATTCGTGCGTAAGCCAGGGCTCAAGTAGTATCCCAAAGCTTCGTAACACCTATCCCAAAGCTTCGTAACACCTATCCCAAAGCTTCGTAACACGTAAGGCATTGTCCGGCTACGCCCAACGGTGCTATGCTCGCCAGCATGAACCCGTTCCAGCATATCGACACTCCGGAAAACCTAACACAGGTCTTGGCTCTAGCCCACGCCGAATCCATGCCTGTGTGCACAAGCGGAAGCCTGGCTACCTACATTCCGGCCCTGTCATCCGCCAACCCTAACGCCCTGGGCCTTGCGCTTTGTACCGACGAAGGCCAAATTTTCCAGACGGGGCAGGCCGACTGCCGCTTTTCCATGCAGAGCATATCCAAGGTGTTTGCCCTGGCCTATGTCATGGCGGAGCTTGGAGAAGAAGCTGTGTTTTCCCGCGTGGGCAAGGAACCGACGGGCGACCCGTTTAATTCCATCATACGGCTAGAGACGAGCGCCAGGCGAAAACCGTTTAACCCGTTCATCAACGCCGGCGCCATAGTCATAAGCGACCTGATGCCCGGCACCACCCCGGCGGACAAAGCCGCAGGCTTCCAGCGCTTTGTCGGAAGCCTCGTCGGCCGGACCGACGTGGAACAGGATGACTCGGTGTACGTATCGGAAAAAGCAAGCGCGGCCAGGAACCGGGCCATAGCATGGTTTCTAAAAGAACTCGGCTTAATCTCCGGCGAGGTGGAAGACACGCTGGATACCTATTTCCGCCAGTGCGCAACCCTGGTGGACGCGCTGGACCTTGCCCGCGCAGGCGCATGCCTTGCCCTGGACGGTGTGCACCCGCTCAGCGGAAAGCGCGCCTTGCCGGAAAACTGCGCGCATACGGTAAAAAGCCTCATGGTCACCTGCGGTCTATATGATGGATCCGGAGAGTTTGCGGTATCGGTCGGCATTCCGGCAAAAAGCGGCGTGGGCGGCGGCATCATGGCTGCTGTTCGCGACCGCATGGGCATAGGGGTGTACGGGCCGGCCTTAGACGGGCACGGGAACTCGGCGGCCGGCCTGTGGGCACTGGGCATACTGTCGCGGCAGCTGGATTTGCGCGTTCTGTAAAGCCAAGCGCCTACAGGTTGTTTAGCCGGTCGCGTATGGCGGCAGCACGCTCATAGTCTTCGTCGGCTACGGCTTTTGCAAGCTCGCGCTCAAGATGCTGCCGCTCGTCGATATCGCGGGCACGCTTCATCCACAGGGCAAGATTGCCGCCTTCCGTGCCGGAAAAACCCGACGGCCCCGAAGGCTCCACCGGTATGCTTGTCAGCCGATCGGACGTTTCGTTTTCTGTCTCCGTGCCCAAGTCCGACCGCGGCGCTTCCCGTATCATGTCTACCGGCACGCCGTTTGACTCCACAATATTTTCTGCTATAAAAACATCAGCCTGCCCTCGAACCGCGATGGCTATTGCATCCGACGGCCTACAGTCTATGGTCAGTTCTCCCGAGATGGTTTCCAAAACAAGTCGCGCAAAAAAGGTTCCCTCTCGCAGGTCGCATATTTCCATCCGCGCCATGCGCGCGCCTAATCGGGCAAGCATGGTTAAAATAAGGTCATGTGTCAGCGGCCGTGGCATTTCCACCCGGCCAAGGCCTATGAGTATTGACTGGGTTTCCAGTTGCCCTATGAATATGGGCACGGCAACATCCGACTCTTTTGGCCGTATGAGCACCACGTTGCCCTGCTCCGTTTGGGCAACCGTCCAGATATCTGCCTGTACCAGCGTGTTGGATCCCATATCACTCCATTGGCGTTTTCCTGGTAGGTTTTCGGCGCCACTGTATAGTATAATCCCCCAAGCGCCAGTGTAAAAGGGCAAAACACAAGGAGCATGCATGTCGGCCTCGTCCTACGATAGCTCGGATTTCTGGGCAAAAAAAGCGAAAAAAGAAGGCTATCCGGCACGGTCGGTTTATAAGCTCATGGAACTGGA
Organism: Spirochaetota bacterium; assembly: GCA_029565815.1. Lineage (GTDB taxonomy): Bacteria > Spirochaetota > Spirochaetia > Treponematales > UBA12059 > JAKLIU01. Next base: position 5,032 of record JAKQNL010000061.1, read on the forward strand.
TGCAAAGTTCAAGTTCTTCAAGCCCGGGGTGCGCGTACTGGACATAGGCGCTGCGCCCGGTTCATGGAGCCTGTGGACGCTTCAGCGCATCGGCGAGCGCGGCTTTTTGGCCGCACTTGACCTGCAAAATCTTGGCGTTTCACCGGCCAACAATAATTTTTTCTTTCTGCGCGGGGATCTATACGACGACGCGGTGCGCCAAGCCATACAGGAGCGCGGGCCCTACGATGTGGTTATGTCCGACGCGGCGCCATCCACCAGCGGCAATTCCGGCCTGGACACGGATAGGTCCGAAGCCATTGTGGAAGCCGTTTTGGATTACGCCGACAGCATGCTCAAGCCAGGCGGCACCGTGATAGCAAAACTGTTCATGGGCGGCGGTCAAAAGGAACTATTGGACCGCATGAAAAAAAGCTACACAAGCGCGCGGGCATTCAAGCCCCAGTCCTGCCGCTCGGTCAGCTTTGAGACTTATGTGCTTGGCTTTGGGAAAAAAGCGCCCAAATAGGCGCACAGCTCGGCCTGCCCTGCCTCCCGGTCCAGGAGCTCGCGGAAGCCACTGTTGGCGCATGCTTTGGCCAAGCGAGACAGCGCGATCAGATGATCTTTCGGATTGTTCGATACGACCATAAATATGGCTTTTACAGGCTCTCCGTCCGGGGATGCCCAGGACAGGGCAAAACGCGGATAAAACAAGGCTATGAACGCATCGCTAGGATCTGGAGCCATCGACGCCGTCGGATGCGGAAAGGCCAGCCCGCCGCCCAAGGCCGTAGACGAGCGCTGCTCGCGTGCCAGGAGGCTTTCCAGTAGATCGGCAGCGCGAACGGTATCCGGAATGCGCGCGCTCTTTTCCAGAACGGACACCGCGGCCGACAGCGCCCCGTGGCTGTCCGAACCGCCAAGGTTCATCCAGACTTTGCCTTTGTGCAATAATTCCACCAGATCCATGTACCGCTCCGATAGCGCTTTGCGCGCAAGGGGCCAGTATAGCCGGACGCGCCTACCATGACAACGCGCTTGACCCAGCCCCGCGTCCGTCGTAGCTTGTTCACGGAGGCACCATGATCCTACTGATTCTGTCGCTTGTCCTGTCCTACCTGCTTGGTTCATTCCCGACGGCCATCGTCCTCGGCCGCATGTTTCACGGCAAGGACCTGCGCGACTTTGGCTCGGGCAACTCGGGGGCAACCAACGCGTTCCGCGTATTCGGCTGGAAGCTGGGCCTGGCCATCGCCGCCATCGATGTTGCCAAGGGCGCGCTTGCCGCCGGCCTCCTGTCGCGCATAGCCGACCCGTCCTTCGGAGGGGCCGACGCGGCCAAGCTCCTGTGCGGCGTGGCTGCGGTCATAGGTCACGTATGGACAGTCTTCGCGCGTTTCAGGGGAGGCAAAGGCATAGCCACCGCCGCAGGCGCCATTTTGGTTTTATCCCCGCCTGGCTTTTTAGCTGCCCTCATCCTCTTTGCCCTCACTCTTGGCCTAAGCGGCATCGTGTCGCTTGCATCTTTTTCTGCAGCCTTCGGCTTTAGCGCCTGCGTGTTCGCACTGCATGCCTTTGGTAAAACCCAGTCGGCCTGGCTACTTGGCTTCGCTTCCCTTGCCCTACCCTTTGTTCTTTTTACCCACCGCGCCAACCTGGTTCGCCTCTTTACTGGTCAAGAAAAATCCATGCAACGCGCTGCATTTATACGTAATATATGTATCAAGTCCGGCAAAGACAGGGCGAAATGAGTTGAGGGCCTGCCCGCCCGTACCGGGCGGGCACCGGGTGCTTGGCTGTATCTTTCAGCGTAGCTGAAAGGATATCGCCGCGCCCCCTGGCCCTTCGGTATCAGTTTTCGTTCACTCCACCCCAAGCGCTCTAGCCAGGAAGGCGTAGATATCAGCCCACTCGTCTATCAGTATCGATGTAGGCTTACCAGCTCCGTGGCCAGCCTTGGTCTGTATGCGTATGAGCGTTGGCGCATCGCCTGCCTGGCACGCTTGTAAGCGAGCGGCAAATTTAAAGGAATGACCGGGTACAACGCGGTCGTCGTGATCGCCCGTTAACACCAGGGTGGGCGGATAGGCCGTATCAGGTTTTAGATTGTGGTAGGGCGAGTATGCGTACAGGCTCTTAAACTCGTCGGCGTTGTCCGAACAGCCGTAGTCGCTCGTCCAGGCCCAGCCTATGGTAAACTTGTGAAAGCGCAGCATGTCCAAAACGCCAACGATGGGCAGGCATGCTCCGAATAAATCCGGCCGTTGTGTCATGCACGCGCCAACCAAAAGCCCGCCGTTAGACCTGCCTTCTATGGCAAGGCGTTTTGTCGATGTAAACTTCTCGCTTACCAGCCACTGGGCGCAGGCTATGAAATCGTCAAACACATTCTGTTTCTTGAGCTTGGTTCCGGCCTCGTGCCAAGATTCGCCGTACTCGTTGCCGCCGCGCAGGTTAGCCACCGCATACACGCCGCCTTTTTCTAGCCACGCAAGGCGCCACACGGCAAATGCAGGCGTTAAGGAAATATTGAAACCGCCATACCCGTACAGCACGGTAGGATTGGATCCGTCCATAGCAAGACCCTTGCGGTGCGTAATGAACATGGGGATGCGTGTGCCATCCTTAGACGGCACAAATACTTGGCGTGTTATCAGGCTAGTACAGTCAAAATCCAGTTCCGGGCGGAACACGAGCTCGCTTTTACCCGATGCAAAATCGTAACGGTACACAGACAGCGGCGTATCAAAAGAATGATACAGGTAGAAAAACTCCGCATCCTTTCGCTTGCCGCCCAAGGTGGAGCCATAACCATAACTAACCGATCCTAAACCAGGTAGGGCTATGTCGCCCAACTTGCCTCCACCCAGCGAGTGGAGCTCCATGCGTTCGCTTGCATCGTGCATGTACACGCACACCAGCTGGTTGTCGAATGCATCGGCATATTGCAGAACGTCTGCACCTTCAGGCACCACATCCTTCCATCCGTCTTTAGCAGGCTTACGTATATCCGCTGCTATAATGCGGCCGCGTGGTGCATCTCGGTTGGTCTGCATATACCAGATAGGTCCATCGTTTGTTATAAAAGAATACTCAGCATCGAAATCGGAAATCCATTCCACAAAATTTCCAGCCAATGGATCACCGGCAAGCTCTTTATAGAACAACAGGTTTGAGTGATCCGTGCCCTTGGTTACGCTTACGATAAGATAAGCCCCATCGTCGGTAACCATGGCATGCAAACCCCAGTCCGGATGATCGGGGCGCTCATACACCAGCATATCGTTAGACTGTTCTGTTGCAAGTCTATGAAAATATAACTTCTGGTTGTAATTTGCTTCCAGGTACGTTTCGCCTTCTTTCGGCTCAGGATAGCGGCCGTAAAAAAAACCCGATCCGTCGGGAAGCCACGCTGCACCGGAAAACTTGCTCCAGCTCAGCGTCTCGGGCAGATCTCTGGCTGTACTCACCTCGCGCACCTTCCAGTCCTGCCAGTCGGAACCGGATCGAGAAACCGCGTACGCAAGCCATCGGCCATCATCGGAAATAGACCACGCATTAAGCGCAGCCGTTCCATCGGTAGACAATGCGTTCGGATCCAAAAGCACCCTGCCATCGCCGCGCGGGCTATCCATCACATACAGCACATCCTGGTTTTCCAAACCAGAATTGCGGAATTGGAACCATGCGTTTCCGCGATGCAAAATAGTGGACCGCCTTTGAAAATCCCATAAAGCTTCTAGCCGTTTTTTAAACCCGGCCCGCGCGGGTATTGCCGACAGGTATGAAGCGCTCAGCTCATTTTGCTCGTGTACCCATGCCGCCGTTTCGTCCGAATCCGCATCTTCAAGCCAGCGGTATGGATCGGCCACCTGCACGCCGTGATACTGGTCTATGGTAGAATCCGTTCTGGTTTTTGGGTACTGCATGCGTAAGCTCCTTATGCACGGCAGTATAGCACAGAACACAATGAGCACTGTGCACATTTTATGTAATCTTTGTTTCATGGGCGCATCGCCTTACGGCGACCGGGCTTTCGCCTTTATCTTTTTACTCGCGTAAAAAGGATACCGGCTCAATCCCTTGCGCAAAAACCCTTGCCCAGCCGGCTTCTTTCCGCTACCATGGTTTCATGCCATCGATAGAAACAAGCAGCTTCGGCCTGCACACATACAAACACCCCAAAGGCAGCTGGTCCTGGCGCATGGCGGGATCGCGCGCCTGAGTCTCAGGCGACGGGGCTGACGGACCCCCGCGAGGCGACCCGCCCAATAGTGCATTTCCGAAACCAAGAAAATCACGGAGTCAATCTAATGGAACGCAAACGAATACTCACCGGAGACCGGCCAACAGGCAAACTACACCTTGGACATTATGTTGGCTCGCTCGCAAACCGCGTCCGTCTGCAGGATCAATACGAGTGCTTCTTCATCATAGCGGACTTGCACACGCTTACCACCAAACCGGAAAAAGAAAACATCGAGCACCTGGCCGAGAACGTGCGTTCTGCGGTTTTGGACTATCTGGCCTGCGGCATCGACCCGGCAAAATCAACCATATACCTGCAGTCTGCCGTGCCCGAGGTGGTAGAGCTTGCTCAGTTTTTCCAAAACCTGGTAACGGTTCCCCGCCTGTCACGCATACCAAGCTTAAAGGAAATGGCCCAGGGCGCTGGCATCGAGGAAATGCCGCTTGGACTATTGGCCTATCCAGTGCTGCAGGCTGCCGACATACTCCTACCCCGCGCGCACCTGGTGCCCGTGGGCAAGGACAACGTAGCCCACGTGGAGATAACCCGCGAGCTTGCCCGGCGTTTTAATTTTTTGTACGGAGAAACACTGCCAATACCAGATGTGATGGTATCCGATTTCGGGTCGCTTGTGGGCACCGACGGCAATGCGAAAATGTCAAAAAGTCTTAACAACGCAATCTACCTGTCTGACGACGGAAAAACCGTAGAGAAGCGCGTCATGTCCATGTACACCGATCCAAAACGAACCAGCGCCGATATTCCAGGCACCGTGGAGGGTAACCCAGTCTTCCAATACCATGACGCATTCAACCCAAACAAGGCAGAGGTAGAGGACTTAAAAACCCGTTACCGAAGCGGCACGGTGGGCGATGTGGAAGTCAAGCAAAAACTGGCCCGTGCGCTCAACGCATTCCTGGATCCGATACGCGAGCGCCGCGCTCGCTACGAAGCCCAAACAGGTCTTGCCGACGAGGTGATCTACGACGGAACCATGCGTATGCGCGATGAAGCCAGGGCTACGCTGTCGGCTGTCAAAAAGGCAATGGGCATTGCCGCCGTGTGGAACCGCATATCACGGAAGGCCGAAGAGGTCAAAAAACGCGAAGGTCGACGCCCCTAAAGGGGCGCGGCCTTCGCATTCGGGGGAACGTATCGCGGAGCGGGGCCCGCGATACGTTTGAAGCATTCAAGCGGACTCGCTTCGCTCGCCGCTTAACCACGCGTGGGCGGGACGAGGGG